>NZ_JBHXKA010000033.1:0-70330 GCF_042722885.1 Streptomyces sp. NPDC058401 | reverse complement strand
CGGACCGACGGGCTCGACAGCCCCGACGGGAGCCCCTGGACAGTAAGGGCCGGCCGGACCGACGGGAGCACCGGGCCGACCGGGCCCGACCGGGCCGACGGGAGCTCCCGGCACCCCCGGCACGACCGGCACGACCGGCGCACCTGGAACCACCGGGGCCACCGGAGCCACCGGAGCCACCGGGGCCACCGGGGCCACCGGGGCGACAGGCCCCGCCGGCCCGACCAGCCCGACCACGGTCCTGTCGGCCACGTACACGGTGGAGGCGGACGGCACGAATCAGTACTTCGAGCTGAAGTGCCCGGCCGGCCAGGCCCTCACAGGTGGCGGCTCCAAAATCAACAACGCGGCCGCGATGCTGAAAACCGTCGCCAGCGGCCCCACCGACGACGGCACCGGGTGGGGCGTGGTCGTCCTGAACCAGGACTCCGCCGACCACGACATCGTGGTGCGCGTGGTCTGCATCCCCATCGCCAAGTGAGCAAGAGGCCGGCTACGGCGACAAGCCGAAGCCGGCCGGCCCTGCTTTCGTGGGTACGAGGAGGCCCTGGGCAGGCATGAAGCCGCGCTGAGGTGGCGCCCGCGTCCTGGGCGGCGAGCAGCCGCCCGCGAGCTCGGGCGCCGGGCGCAGGGCGGGTGAGGGTGCGCGCAGTGCCGGGCCCCGCCGACACGCAGGCGCGATCCGGTGTCCGGTTCACGCTCTCGGGTAGTCATGGCCCCGCGGCGGGTACTCCCGGCCCGGGAGCTCGACCGCCCCGTACAGGACGATCCGCTCAAACGCCGACAGCTCCCCCGGCCGACCGTCGGCGGCGGCTTCGTCGATCGCCTTCGACAGCCGCATCGAGCGCTCCTCGTAAGCCTTCGCCCCCACCGAACAAGCGAGGACCGGTACGCGTCCGGGAGCGGGCGGCGGTGGGGTGCAGCGGGGTGCGGTCCAGGGTGCCCGAGCGCCACAGAGTGTTCAGGACCACGGCGCCAGCGTGGCCACGATGCGGGCGTGTTCGGCCGGGCGGACAGCCTGCGTGTGGGGGCGGGTCGCGGCCGGGGCCGTCCTGGACCGATGCGAGGCACCCGAATCGCTGCCGTCACCATGATCCACTAGTCGCCGGCTGGTCACCGCTACCGCAACAGCGGAGGCTGCGCTCCATCTCCGGCGAGATACAGCTTCATGGCGCACTCGTCTTCGGCCTCGACGAACACCTGCTGCCCCCAATGGGCACTGAGACGGTGGGCGACATCGACCAGTCGGCGACGCTCCTCCGGGGAGTAGGCAGGAAACCGGACCCAGCCCCGTTCGGCGATGACGTTGCCGAGGTCACTGAACAGAACCGCTCTTGCACGCTGTTCTTCCTCCTCGGTCAGCGGCGTGGAGCTGCCTTCCTCGGGCTGCACCCGAACGTTGTACAGGTCTCGGATCACTGGCTTCTCCAAACCGGCGGGGGCCGTTCCCCAAGAAGATACCGGCCCGGCCATGGACGCCCACCCGCGCCGGCCGGTCTGCCGCAGCCTCGCCCTTTACGTGCCCGCGCCTTCGCGGTTACCTGGAGGGCACGCGTACGGGTCACGGGGAGGCGGGCATGGCGGGCTGTCAGGGGGGATGGGCGCGCGGGCTCTGGCGGACCGCAGTGGCGCTGGCCGTGCCGCCGCTGACCGCGGCCCTGGCGTTCGGGGTTGCCTGGGAGTCGGCGTACGGGTCCCTGGGCGACTGGGGGTTCTTCCTCGGCGGGCTGCTGCTCCCGCTGGTACTGCTCGGCGTGCACGCCGCCCTCGCCGCGCGGCGCGGAGCCGCGCTCATCGCCATGTCCGCCCTCCCTGCCGGCCTCGGCGCCATCCTGGCACTTGCCTCCGTGGGGCACAGCGCGCTGGAGGACCGGGGCGTCGAGATCAGCTGCACCGTCCTGAAGGTCACCGAGCACACGGAGACGGAGTCCTCCATGGACGGCCAGGGCCACTGGACCTCCACGACCCGGACTTCCTACGACCACCGCCTGGACTGTCCCGCGGGCGGCCCGGAGCACCTGGACACCCCCTCGCAGCTCGCGAAGGAGGGCGAGTTGCTGGCGGTGGTGCACGACCCGCAGGGCAAGGTCTCCCCGCGGGCTGCCGGGGACGTCCACGACCAGGGCTTGCGCACCGCAGCCGAGGTGGCAGTCGTGGTGGCGGTGCTCCTGGGGCTGGCCGGCGGAATCCGGGAGGCGTACGAGAAGCGACACCGGAGACCGCGGAGGCCAACAGGACGGTGAACGCCCGCCCGAGGGCGGCCCCCCTCCAGCGTCCCGGCGCCCTGGCCGGCAATCCGCGCTGTACCGAGTGCCGCAACCAGGCCGGCATCACGGTCAGCGGCCTCAGTACTGCCGGGGACGGCATGTCGGTCCACCGTGCTCCTGGCCGCAGTCCTGAACAGCTCGACCGCGGTGAAGTCCGGCGTCGCCCAGGTCGGCCGGCATCCCTGTCGGCAGCGCCACTCGGTCCCCGCGGCCGGACAACAGTCCCCGAGCCGGGGACACCCGCTCACCCCCGCCACCACCGGCGGTCAGCGGACCTCGACCGTGACGTACGAGATGTTCTGCCTGTACGCGGCGGCGCACGAGACCTGCGAGTTCTGGTACCACTGCGCCCACGGGCCGTAGAACGTGTACTTGTACCCGTTGACACCGTCCAGGCACGTGATCACCACGCGCTGCTGACCGGGTCCGTAGTGACAGGTGGAACGCGCGGTGGCGTGGTCCGGCTTCGTCCACGTACAGCCGTGCGGGGCGGCGCTCGCCGGCGTGGCGAACGTGACGGGCACCGCGACGGCCGCTCCCGCGAGGAGCAGCCGCGCCGTGAGCAGCCAGGGCATCTTCTTGCGGTCGCGCATGGGAGTCCCTTCCGATCGGTTGCTTTTACGGTGATGCGTGCCGCTTCAGGCTAGAAGCAGAGCGGGGCCGCACGAGGAAAAACGGAACCCTCTGGCTCAAATGCGACCCTGCGGCGCCGGACAGGGGCCACGGTGAGCTTGCCGGCGTCGGTGACCGTGCCCCCGCCGTACACCGAAACCCGCGTGCCGGAGGCGGCCTTGCACGCGGTATCGCGCTTCACGTTCCTGCCCGAGCGCTCCAGCACGACTGCGCGGGTGTCACAGCTGTCGAGATGCTCGGCGCCCTGGCTGCAGCTCTTCTGCCGAATCGCTTCATGGACCTTCGGCGTCCAAGCTTTCCGCTGCGTCGAGCAGGTGGCTGACCCGCGGCTCAGTGCTCGCAGAGGGAGAACTCCCGTTCGTAGAGCTGCTCGTTGTGTTCGTCCACGAAGAACTTCCTTTCCCGCATGAGTTCCTCGCGGTACGACTTCGCTTGCTCCAGGGTCATGGTCGACGAGTCGGACCAGGGCTGCTGCGGCGGTACGTCGGAGGTCGAGACGATCCGCTCCGCCGGGTCGACCAGGAAGAACGCGAGGATCTTGCGGTGTCCCGGGCGGGTGGGGTCCTCAAGGCGGAACGCGTCGACGCGGTGCTGCAGGACGTTGGGGAACGCCAGGCAGCGGCCCGCCGGGGTCGGTACCGAGCCGAGCGGCTGATTCAGCGCGTCCTCGTCCTGGAGGCCATAGACCTCGCGCAGTCCGGCGTCGTCGTTCTGCTCGTAGTGCGGGTCGTCGAGTGCGGCCCGGAAACCCAGTCGGCTCTCGGTGGTGTTCTCGCTGTCCCAGTAGTAGATGCCGGTCGATACGATCCGCTCGTTCAGCATGCCCTCGACGTGCCAGGAACCGCCGGGGTACTCGGGCTGGTCCGGGGAGAGGTGGAGGGTGGCGAGCTTGACGATGACCTGGAGCCGGCGGCCGCGCAGGTCGACCCGGGTGGAGGCGTCGGGCAGTGCGGGCGGGCTGTAGGCCGGGGCGTCCGGGACGATCGGGCTGCGGTCCTCCCGCCAGGCCTCATAGGCCGCTTCCCAGGCATCGCGGGCGTCCATGTGGGCCGCGTCGTCGCTGTAGGCCGACCGGATCGGATACTCCGGCTCCGAGTCGTACCAGCTGTAGGGATCGGCCTCGATCCGCAGGGGCCGCGGGTGCCGCAGATCGGTGAGCACGTTCTCGAACAGCGGGCGCAGGCGCGCCAGCACGTCCGGCAGGACGTTCGCCAGGGCGCGATGCTCGTCGGGGTGGACGTTGTTGACGTACGAGCGGAAGGCGACGGCGCCGTCGTCAGTGACGTCGACGTCCGTGGGCAGCCACTGGAACCTCTCCGAGAACTCGTACTTCGAGTAGTGGTTCGTCGGGTTCTGCCAGGCCCGCTCGGGACCTCCGCTCGCTTCCCTCACCAGGCAGAACAGGGAGGGGTGTACGAGATCCAGCACCTGGCCGTCGGATCCGGGATGCCAGTCGCGCTCCGCTTCGGGGACCTCTTCCAGGACCCGTACCGCATCGCGCAGCCTGGACCTGAGCTCCTCGTCGACGAGGGTGTCCGACTGCCAGACTCCGTCGACCGCGGACACCTCAATGCCCGTGTGCGGGTCCCGCAACGCGGCGTAGTGCCCCAGCTCGGCGAGAACGTAGCGCATCTGGGCTTCGGTCAGGCCCTGCTCCAGCGCTTCCTGCGTCCACCTGGCGACGATGTCGGCGTCCTTCATCTTGTCGAACCACGCGGGCTTGGCGCGCAGGTGCGAGCTGCACTCCATCATCTGCAGCTCCCGAAGCGTCCGGGGTGTCGCGAACGCCCGGGAACGGGAGGTCTGGAAAGGCAGCGGGAAGGCGGACAGGCCGGTCACTTCTGGTGGTCCTCACGGTCGGTGTGCGGTGCCCGGAAGAATAGCCCGGCCCACTGACAACGCAGCCAGGGGGAAGGGTTGCAGGGGGTGGGCGCATCCCCAGGACCTCGCTCTCTGGATCGTCCCTGAGGTACCGACCCCGGATCTAGGCCTTGCGATAGGGGCCGTCCCCATCGCTGTCGTACTGGGGCGCGTCGAAGACCAACCAGTACGGCAGCTCGCGACTGGGCCCGTACCGACTCAGGAGTGCGGCGGCGGGGTTGGGGGGCGAGCGCGTTGCGCGCAAAGGTGCCTGGCTGGTGCGGAGGTGGGTGGGTGCAGGAACGCCGGGCGCGGCCTTCGCCGTGATCGGGTTCACCGAGGCTGGTGCTGGCGGTTCGGGACGGCGCTGCCGCGGCGGCTTCTTCCTGGTCTTCAGCCACAGTGCGAAGTCACGGGCCTCGACCCGGCTCGCGAGATATCACGGCACGTCCACCGCGTGTAAGAACCGGACCCACGCCAACGACTCATAGGCGTAGGACCGCAGCGACGCCGGACTCGCGTCGTCGGCGAGCATGTTCCGTGGGTCACTCCGGGCTTCCACGTTCCAGGCGGTCCCGGGCGCGGGCCTGGATCGCCGCGGTGACACTCGCGTACAGATCGCTGACGAGGGGATTGCCGTGAGCGGCGACAGCGTCCAGGGCCTCACGGAGCTGGAGCAGATGGGTCGTCGCGGCGCCGTCCAGCCGGTGTTCGAGGGCAGCGGTCAGTTCGCTCGTCGCGCGGACGTAGGTGCCGTCGCCCTGCCGGACGTCCAGCAGGCCGGTGTGGCAACGGGCGTGAACCGCTTCCCGGACGGTGTTGCGACCCACGCCGAGCACCTCGGCGAGGTCCGGCTCGATCGGGATCTTTCCGCCGAGGGGCCATTCGCCGCTCTCGATGGCGTCCCGCATCCGTTCGATGGTCCGCCGCAACAGCGTCGACACCGCTTCATCCCTCCGGTCCGGTGGTCTGCGTTCCCGTGTTCACCGGGAGGGCGCCTTCGCGTCGGGGGCGGCCAGAGTGGTGAAGGCCGTACGAATTTCCAGGGCCGCGCCGGCCAGGGGGCTGTCGTCGGGGAGGTCGGCCGGCGCGCGCGGAGCGACGGCGGATCCGGGTCCGGTGAGGGCTCCCGCGAGGGTGCGCAGGGCGTCGGCGACGGCGGTGATGTCGGCGGGTGGGGGTGGGGTGGCGCCGTGGTCGAGACGGGTCGCGGTGGCGGTGACGGATTCGAGGGCGTGCTGGAGGCATTGGAGGAGGGGTTCGCGGGTGGTGGCGTGGGTGCTGATGGGGGGCGGTTCGGTCAGGGCGTGCTGGAAGGTGGTGCGGGCGCCGGCCAGGCTGCGGTAGGCGCGTCGGCGGGCGGTGGAGCGGGCGAGGGTGGCGTCCCGGTCGCCGGGGGTGATCCGCTCGGCGTAGGAGGCGGTGTCGCGCAGGGCCTGGGCGAGGTCGGTGCCGGTGAGGGTGCGGTAGCCGACGGGCCAGAAGAGGTAGCCGGCGGTGAGGACGATGACGACGCCGAGGAGGGTGTCGATGATGCGCGCACCGACCAGGCTGCTTCCCTGGTGGCCCATCATGTCGGTGAAGAGCACGATCAGGATGGTGATCGCACTGGTCTGCAGGGCGTAACTGCGGGCCGAGGCCAGGGGAAGGGCGAGGGCGGCCAGGGCGATGACGGGCAGCTCCCACCCGCCACGGGGCACGACGGTGAGGACGAGTCCGGCCACCAGGGCGCCGCCGGTCGCGCCGAGGGCCCGGAGCAGGGCGCGGGTGAAGACCGATCCGGCGTCGGGCTTGAGGACGAATGTAACCGTGAGGGCGACCCAGTAGGAGCGGGGCAGGTCGGCCACGGTGACCAGGGCTTCGGCCAGTGCGATGCACAGGGCCAGGCGCAGCCCGTAGTGGAGGCCGGCCGGGGTGGCGAACAGGTCGCGGGCGCCTTCGCGCAGCCGGCCGGTCCACCCGACGGCGGGGGCCGCTGCGTGGTGGTGCTGGTGGTAAGTGCCGTCGGTGTCGTCGGTGCCGGCGTGGACGCCGGTCGCGTGTCGCAGCGCCGCGTCCAGGGCCTCCGTCTCGCCGCCGTGGCGGGCCAGGCGGGGCGGCGGGGCGGGCTGGTCGGCGGCAATGGCGCGGGCCAGGGCGCGTACGGCGGCGGAGGCCTCGGAGGTGACCGCGCGGTCGGCGCGCTGTGCGGCGGGGAGGGCTTCCAGCAGTGGGGTCGCGGCCTGGAGCTGGGCCAGCAGGGCGCGCAAGTGCGGATCGCGGTCGGGGTGGCGGGTGCGGCGCAGCAGGAGGAGGTCCTGGGCGCTGTTCACCGTACGGGTGACCGTGGTCATCGCCGGACTCCACCGGTCGGTGCCGGCGGCGTCCAGGGTGTCGGCGACCGAGCGGTAGACCGCGGCGACGGCCAGGCGCTCGGGGGCCCGGCGGCGCAGCGGCCAGCCGAGCAGGGACAGTGCGCAGACGACCAGGCCGCCCGACATCAGCAGGAGCGGGGCCTGGAACCATTGGCCGGGCATCGGGGTGTCCGCACCGATCACGGCCATCAGCAGGAACAGCATCCCCGCCAGCGAGGACACCGGCCCGATCGCGCTCACCACCCCGGAGCCCAGGGCGACCGCGGCCATCGTCGCGACCACCACCCAGCCCCGGCCTACGACCAGCGCCCCCAGCACCCATCCCACCGCGGAGGCCACCTGCGGCACAGCGATGTTCAGGAACCGCAGGTGGTAGGCGTCGTAGGTGTCGCACAGCACCGCCCCGATGGCGCCGATCGAGAGCAGCACCCACCAGTCGTAGTGACCGGTGACCACTGCCAGCGCGGCGGGAACGGTCAGCGCGACCACCGAACGCGCCATCGCGGGCCACGGCGGACGCGCCGTACGCGGACGGACCGCACGCACCAGCCAGGGCGGCGGCGAAACGGCCGTGGTGACAGAACTGAACCGGGACATCACAACCTCGTTTCGCCGTGCCGGCCGACCGCCGGAAGGCCGCCGGGAGCCGGCGACAAGACAACCCATAATGAAAACGTTGTTCAATAACACTGTATTGCATGTATGGGGCAACCACCCGGGCCCTTCGGCCTGATCCTGCGCCCCCGAGCGGAGCACCGACACCGCGACCGCCACCGCCATCCCGGCTGCGTCCGCCGCTGCGGCCATCACGACGGACCGGGCCCATCACCGACAGCAGGCTGTCGGCGACCTACGGAGCGTCCGCCACGTCCGCCCAATGCTCGGCATCCACGTGGCCGTGTCCTGGTCGGACTTCTGCCGGTTCGAGCGGAAAGTCACGCAGACGAGCGTCACCTCGGATCCGAGGTCGTTCGCGTGCCGGCGGCGCCGCTCGGTCGTCCAGGCGTAGCAGCCAGCCGGCGGGGAGCGTCATTCGAATCGTGCGGGATTTTTGGTTCATGAGCAGCGGACGGGTCCGGGCGGGTGGGTCAGAGGCCGTCGCGGCGCCACTCGTAGCGCCGGGCCGAGAAGAGGTAGTCCTCCTCCTCAAGGGAGCCGGGCTGCGGCGGCCCGAGTCGACGTGCCGCTTCCACACACCGTTCGTCGTCGTGGTGGGCGAGCCCGTGCACAGCGACGACCTGGACCTCGCGGTCCGCGTCGTCCAGCAGCGCGGCCATGGCATGCGCGAGGACAGGATCGCGGTCTCTGCTTTCTGCGACCTTGATGCAGGCGTGCCGCCGCACCGTCGCATCCGCGTCCGTCATGAGCACCAACAACGCCTTACGGACATCATCGGGGAAGCATGTCCGCTCAGGTGACGTGCCGAATCCGTCTGCCACCGTGCGTCGGACACCGGCATCGGCGTGGTCGGCATAGGCCACCAGGGTCGCCTCCGCACGCACATCGGCGTGCTGGCCGAGCGCGCCCAGTACCCGGGTGAGGACAGCCAGGTCCGTCTCGTCGGCCGACCATTCGGTGAAGATCTCAAGAGCGGGGGCGGCGAACGCGTCCTCGTCCCTGTCGTCAAACAGATGGGTGAATCTCAACACTTCGGCACCGAACAACCTGTGGGACGGCTCCGGATGTGTACGCAGGGCCGCGGCAGCCTCCCAGGTCACGTGGTCGCGCCGGCCCGCGAGCAGGAGGACGGCCCGTCCCCATGCAGAGTGGTCCGGGTCGTGGGCCAATGCGCGTGCCATCAGCTCCTCGAACGAGGCACGGATGCCGAGCAGCTCCTCCACGTCAGTGAGGATCGCCGAGTGCCCGTTCCTGACGGACATCCCCCCGAGGGCGAACTCACTGACGGTGTCGTGTTCGTCATCCTGGACCTGGGTGCGTACAAGCTGATCCGAGGAACCCGTTCGACGCCGCAGCTCGGCTTCCACCCCCGCCTCATGCCAGCGGCACGCGAGCTCCCGCATCTCCAGGAGCTCGGACTCCGGGTACCTGGCCCGAATCCCGTGGTCCAGGAGCGCCTCGACCAGCGCGGGCGAACCAGAGTCCACCGCGTCGCGCAGTGCCACCAGCTCATCCGGCCGGCATTGACTTGAGTCGGCGCCGTGGTGGAGCAGCAGCTGCGCGATATCCCCGGCGTGCATCCGGACCGCCAGGCTGAACGCGGCCTCCCGCAAACCGGAGTAGTAGTCGCTGTCCTCACGCAGCAGACTCTTCACCAGGGCGGCGTCTCCCGCCCGAACCGCCGAGATCAGCGCGGAGTCACCATCCGCCCTACTGCCCGCACCCGTATCCACGCCCGCACCCCTGCTCCTCGTCGTGTTCTCGCAGCTCAAGATACGTCTGTCGAAACCGGCTCAATGTAGAGAGACAGCGTCGGCACCGGCAAGCGGCTCGGGAACCGGAGCTCGCGTCCGCAACGGCCACTCGGAGTCGTGGAGTTCCGCGAGCGGGATCATGTCGTCGATATCGATCCCGGCCGGGCCGGAGACGGCCACCGCGCCCGTCACTACAAGGTCCGTCTGCAGTCGCCGTGACTGAGGAGGGTGGTCAGTGTCCTGATCCGGTGTCGGTATGGGTTGTGTCGGAGTATTCGTCGTCGCCGTGGGGCGGCAGTACTTCGGGGACTTCGTGGGTGTACTGCTGGGTCTCGGCGCGGATGTCGGCGGCGGTGACGGCGACGGCGACGGCGACGAGGCAGAGTGCGATGACGGCTTCGGCCCAGAAGGTGCCCACGTAGTCGAGGAGCGATCCGATCGGCGGGTTGCCGGGGCGGAGGGCTTGAAGGCCGCGTTGGCGTCCCGCAGGGCAAGGCCGACGGGCACCGGCTTGCCACCGGCCTCGGCGGCGAAGCCGATGTTGGTGGTGTACCGGTCGAAGGGGTAGTCGGAGACGGACGAATCGTCCAGGGAGACCTTCATGTCCTGGAAGCTGGTCCGGTGCCCCGCCTCCAGCGTGATGTCGCCCTGGATCAGCGAACTGCCGCTCACCCGCATGTCCACGGCTGGAGTGAAGGGGTCCCCGGGCTCGTGGAGCCGACCCTGAGGGAGAACGAGGACGCAGAGGGTCATCTCCCCGCGCGACGGGGTCGACCTTCTGCACGGTGGCGGTGACCTCCGCCCGGTCCACCTCGTTACTGCCGACCTTGTACGACCGCTCCCGGGCGGATCGCTCGTTGTAGTAGGGCCCCACCCCGACCAGGGCCGCGAGAAGGACCACGGCGACCATGAGCAGGTTGCGGGACAGCCGGGACTTCGGCGCGAGACGGCGGGCCGACACGGCCCAGCAGCACTGGCCACCCCGGGATGCCGTAGGACGGCACATCCCGGAGGCGGGGCCGCACTCGGTCGGCCTTGTCGGCGTCCTGCTCGGCTTGCCGACGGACGATCGGTTCGTGGCTGGTGGCTGGTGGCTCAGTTGGTGCGGGGGGCTGTCGCGTGGCGCGTCTGCTGGACCAGGACGGTGGTGGCGCGTTCCAGGAGTTCGCAGAGCGAGGCGTGTTCGGAAGGCGTGAACGCGTCGGTGAGTGCGCGCTCAAGGATGATGACTTCCTGGTAGGCGCGGTCCACCAGGGCCTGACCCTCGTCGGTGAGAGTGGCGATCTGGACCTTGGCGTGCACGGGGGACGTCTCGCGGCCGATGAGGCCCTTAGTCTCCATGTTGGTCAGCACGCTGCTCATGCTCTGCTGCGTCACTCCACAGGACCGGGCCAACTGGGCTCCGGACAGGCCGCCTTCGCGCACGAGGACCAACAGCACGGTGTACTGCGTCATGGTCAGACCGTAGCCACGCAGTACTGCCTCATGGTGCGCCATCAAGGCCTGCTCCGAACGCCTGATCCGGGTGCAGAGGTCGTTCTCGATCGGGGCTTCCACTGGGCACTCCCACTCAATGAACAGGTTCATGAGTTGACTCAGGAACCTTACATAGATACTGTCTCGACTATAAGGATACTGAGTCAACACAGGGGGCTGTAACCATGAAGGCTGTCGTTCTCGACACCAATGACCACTACCGGGTCGTCGAACTTGACGAGCCCACCCCCGGCCCCGGCCAGGTGGCGATACGGGTCGCCTACGCCGGGATCCAGTGGGGCGACACCATGGTCCGGGACGGTCACTTCCCCGTGCCGCGCCCCTTCGTCCCCGGCTTCGAAGCGTCCGGACACATCAGCGCGGTCGGCGAGGGCGTCGATGCGACCCGTGTCGGAGAGTCCGTTACGGCGCTGACCATGGCCGGCGCCTACGCCGAGGTGGTCCTGGCTCCTGCCATCCTCACGCTGGGCGTCGGCGACATGCCGTTGCGGACGGCCGCAGGTTTCGGGTGGGGCGCACCGACGGCCTACGACCTGATCAACACCGCCGCACATGTACGGCCCGGTGAGCGCGTACTGATCCACGCCGCCGCCGGCTCGGTCGGCACCCTCGCCGGCCAGTTCGCCCGACTGGCCGGGGCCGATCGGATCGTCGGTGTGGTCGGCACTGCCGACAGGGCCGACTACGCCGCGCAGTTCGGGTACGACCAGATCCTGCTGCGCAAGGAATTTCCGACCGGGCTCGGCGAAGAGAAGTTCGACGTAGTCCTGGACCCGGTCGGTGGTGCAACCCGCCGCACCGGACTCGACCAGCTCGCAGCACACGGCCGTCTGGTCGCGTACGGCAACCTCTCCACCTACGAACCCGTCCTGGCCGACGCCAACGACCTGCTCACGCTCGGCAAATCGCTCCTGGCCTACAACAGCGTTCTGCTCAGCCAGACCCACCCCGAACGGCTCGCCGACAGCGCCCGCCGCGCACTCGACCTCATCTCTGACGGCAAGGTCCGCACCGACATCACCGCCGAGTACGCCCTCGGCGACGTGTCCACGGCCGTGCAACGCCTCGCCGAGGGCACGACCCGAGGCAAGAGCATCCTCCGCGTCGCCTGACCACACGACCAGTACGAGCACGACTGCCTGACAGCCCGTCACTGCCGCCAGGCCGCTGACATCAACCCGGCACATCGCACGCGGGGCCTGGAGCAGGCGACGCAGCCGGGGCGCGGTCCCGGGGCGCCAGAGCCCCGCGGGCCGGCCAGGACCACGGCGCCGGCCATCAGCGGCAGGCGCATCGCGAGGGCGGCGGACTGCGCCGCGCCGCGCCGCGCCGCAATGGCCCGGCCGCGGCGCTCCTGACGCTTCCCGATCGCTCAGGCGACTCGCTTGTACTTCCGAACCGCGGTCTTGCCCTGGCTGGACAGGGTGACCGTCATCCCGTCGGCAGCGAACTCGGACACGGTCCGGCTTGCCTTCCCGGCCGCCGTGAAGTCGTGGACCAGCTTGTTGCTGCCCTCCACCGTGAAGACCGAGACCGCGTCGGTCCCGAAGAACCGTGTCGTGGTCTCGGCCCCGGAAGTGAACAGGGCCTCCTCGTTGACCAGCTCGGACAGCGTCCTGACGCTCCACTGGCCACCCGCACTGCTGATCTCCGCCGACGGGCTCACCATGCTGAACGCCTCGCGATGGGCATCGCTCACCCCCGCCGCCTCAAGGAACGCGTCATACGCCTTGTCCTTGGGGTCGGACAGGAGCTCGTACTTACCGACGATGGCACTCAGCCAGCCCACCGGGCCCACGCCGCAGTACCGGAAGCAGGAACGCGACGGCCCGGCCCCGACACCTTCCCAGTACCTGGCGTGCAGGGACCGCGGCGGGCCGACAAGCTGGGCGCGGAGCGGTGGGCGGAGCTGCACGCGCCGAGGATGCCGGCGAGCCGAAGCGCTCGCCGCACGCGATCCGGACTGGAACCCGGGCGAGAACGGCCGGGCGGTGGACTGGCAGCGGCGCCACGCCTACCTCCACCAGGTCCTCACCGACGTCGCCCGCCTGACCGCGATCGTCCCCGGGGTGACCCGGCACGGCGATGACATCGGAGGCCGGCTCGGCGCCCCCGCCCGGTAGAGCGCGGTTGGCTTTGCTGGTGGGTCTCGGGTTCTGGCGCAGATCTTGGGGAGCGGTCGCGGAGCCTCACCGCAATGCATCCGAGTACTTGCTGAGCCCGCTGCTGTCGGCGTACACCCGAACGTGCACAGGTGGGTACACGTTTACGTGCCCGTCTGCGCGGGGTGCTCCACGGGTATCACAGCCCGACCGACGACGGTTCAACCCGCCGGGCTATCCGCCCCGTCACCGCGCACAGTACCGAGCGGAATGCAGTTGCCCGGGACCCCGTTGCGCACTCCCTCGCACAGCTGGGCACGAGAGAGGTCGGCCTTCTCCGGTACCAGCTGCCAGGCACGGATCCAGTACGCGGTGTCAGCCTTCAGGTCTCCGAACTGGTTGTATACCCCTGCGCTGTAGTCCTGGGCGCGCATCTGCTCCGCGGTGAAGTATTGGCCCCCGTCGTCCATGCTGCCGCAGCTGATCTTGGTATCGGCCTTCTGGGCCGCCTTGCAGCCGTCGTACTGGACCACCCAGTAGGCCTGGGGGTGCGGGGCTTTCATGGGACGCCCCGGAGCGCCGGTGACCTTCAGGAGGAGCTGGACGTGCGTCAGGCCCTGCGGTGCCGGGGACTGGGGTGCGTCGGGGCTGAGCAGGGCGTCCACGATCTGCACCGAGTGCGGATACGGCCCTGCCTTCACGGACAGCACCGACCCCCGAGCCTCGAACCAATCGACGGACGCGGCGGACGGCTGGCTCACCGTGGCGGACGTACCGGGCGTGACTCCTACATCCGAGGCGGACCTGTCCGATTGCCCTGAGCCTCCGCAGGCAGCCAGAAGCCCACTGCAAGCCACGGCGAAGCCGCCTCGCACCCAGCGGATGAGACGTATGCGCCCATCGCTCTCCATCAGCCGCCCCCTGCACCGTGGTTGCCCGCCAGGCCATCCCACTTGATCTTGGAACCACACAGTAGCGAAAGCCGTACCTGGCCGCGCACATTCAGATGTACGCCGACAGCTGCAGCCAGCTGACTGACTCTCACTCAAGTCGGGCCACCCCGTTCCCTGGGCCGACTCAGAAGATCGCTCCAGGAGGTCCGCTTGTTTGTGTCCGGCGTCGGACCGTGACGGCGGACACCGATGCTCTCGTGCCCCCTCGGCGTGGCTCAGGAGGCTGAGGCAGCCTTCTGGATACGGGGGACGAAGACCTGGGCCAAGGAGTTGACGGTGGCCGGGTCCAGAGAGCTGCCTCCCGCGTCCTCCACCCTTACCTGGGCGATGATCGTGCCCAGGCACATGGTGAGGTCGAGGCCGTCCAAGCTACCGGCGTTGCGGTAGTACGCGTGCCCCTCGACGCCGGGGACCGAAGCCACCTCCGCCTTGGCGTATTTGGCCGACCACTCCTTCTCCTTGCCGCACGCAGCTTCGGCGGCCTTCTTGTCGGCATAGGCCTGGATGTCGAAGTAGGCGTTCTCGCCGGCCGCCTCGAACTTCACCGAGCCGTCCGCGATGCCAGTGCAGTCCCAATGCGTGTCCGGACCGCACTCCGCCGCGGACTTGGGCTGCTCCTGGAGCTTCGCGCGGCCAGTCTTCGGCTCCCAGCCTTTCATCGCCCCCGGGTCGGGGAGTGCCTGCCGGATCCGGTCCTCGGTGTTGAACACGGTGTCGAAGTCCACCTTGCCACCCTTCGACTTGCCCGAACCCTCTCCAGTGCCCGCGCCGGCGCCTGCTGCCGACGTGTCGCCGGTCTGCCGCTTCTCGCCAGTCGGATCGGAGCCGCCGACTCCACAGGCGGCGGCGAAGGACGCCAGCACCATCAGGACCGCCGCCATCAACCGAATGCCGGACCTCAACTGCAGCGCCTTTTCCCCCGAGTTCATCGGACCAGCCCGTAAGGCTGTCGCATCGTCAGGTGATCCTGGCAGTTACTCCCGATGATGATCAAACGGCGTCCAGCCTCGGAGGCGGTCGCGACGTCTGATCCACCCTCGGCATCGGCCTGCGACTGGGAGACGCCGGGGAGTGGACGTACGCGGTCGAGTACGGTGGCTGGCCGTACGAGTTCGGGCCGCTGGCACCGGTCTCGCGCGACGGTGCGCACATCTGCCTCCTGGAATACGAGGAGGGGAACGGCAAGCCGGTCCCGCCGCAGTTCGAGTACTTCCACGACGGCAGCCTGCTGAGCTCCTGCAACCTGTACCTGGACGCTTCGTGGGGTTACCAGGGGGTCGACGGCGATCCCTCGACGGCCGCCCGCCTGCAAGAGCTGCTCACCGCTGCCGGACTCCCGGACCCGGAGCGAGGCGAAAGGGAAGTACACCGCACCGCGCTGGGCGTCGTCGAGAAGTTCTTCGGGCTCTCGCTACGGAAAGACCCGATCGTGAGCGGCACCCTGCCTGCGGTCCTCCTGGAACCGGCGTGATCCAGGTGGCGGGTGCTCCTGGCCCGGGAGTTCGGCGACGCCGTGCAGGACTGGGAAGCGAACCTCCGATTCGCACGGGCGAGCTCATCCGGGTTGGACGGGGCTCGCTCCTCAGGCGGTGCCGGCCTTCGCCGCCTCTGTGCCGGCGGCCACCTTGGGGGCGGCCGGTCGCGGGGTGCGGAGGAGCGGGACCGTCGCGCACGCCGCGAGCAAGGACGCCGCGGCGACCGCGTACCAACCGTGCTGGAACGCGATGACGGCTTGTCCGGGGGCCGGGGTGCCGAGGATGCCGATCAGGATCGCGACGCCGAGGACCGCGCCGACCTGGCGGCCCATCGAGGTGATGGCCGAGCCGGTCGCGAAGCGCTCCGGCGGCAGCGCAGCCGCCGACACGCCGGTCAGGACCGGGAGCGTCATGCCGACGCCGAGGCCGGTCAGCAGCATGCCGGGCAGGAGCGAGGCCGCGTAGGCGGATCCGGTGTCGAGCGTTGCGGCCCACCACAGGATGCCGGCCGCGAACAGGACGGTCCCCGCCAGCGCGATGCGGCCCGCACCGAATCTGGCGACGGCGGGCCCGATCCGCAAGGCGACCGGCGGTACGAGCAACGGGCCCGGTGCGATGGCCAGGCCCGTGCGCAGAGCCGAGTAACCCCAGACGCCCTGGCACCACAACACTGCGCCGAGCAGCATTCCGGCGAACGCGATGGTGAACAGGGTCAGTGCGGCCGCGGCGGATCCGAACGCCGGGACTCGCAGAAGCGGCAGCTCGACGATCGGTACGGGGTGGCGGGCCGAGCGCAGGACGAACCAGACGCCGAGCAGCACCGCGGCAGCCAGTCCGCCGAGGGTGCCGGCGCTCGTCCATCCCCAGTCGGGAGCCTTGACCAGGCCGAGGGCGAGCGCTGCGATCGATCCGGTGAGAAGGGCGGCGCCGAAGAGGTCGGGCAGTGGAGTCTTCTGCACCCTGGCGCGTCCGGACGACGGCAGCACCTTGACGCCGAGCGCGAACGCGGCGATCCCCACTGGCACGTTGACGATGAACACCCAGTGCCATCCGGCCTCGGCCAGGAGCCCGCCGGCCACCGGCCCGAGTCCGGCGGCGATCCCGCCGATCGACGCCCAGGCCCGTACGGCCCCGGCGCGCTTCTCGGGCGCGGTGGTGTCGAGCAGCAGCGCGAGCGAGGTCGGCATGAGCAGCGCGGCCCCGGCGGCCTGTACGAGCCGTGCCGCGACCAGTGTCCCGACGTCGGGAGCGAGGGCGCAGCCGACCGAGGCGAGGGTGAACACGGCCAGTCCGGTCAGGAAGACGGGTTTGTGGCCGGAGCGGTCGGCGACTCGGCCGGCGACTACGAGGAGCGCCGCGAAGACGATCGCGTAGCCGTTGAGGACCCAGGAGAGGGAGCCGAGGCCGCTGCCGCCGAACGAGCGGCCGATCTCGGGGAGGGCCACGTTGACGATGAAGAGGTCGAGGTTCGACATGAAGACCGCGGCCGTGACCGTTGCGAACACGGCTCGGGACGCCCGTGGTGAGTTTGAAATTCCAACTATCATGGCCGGAGGCTAGCCGCGTGGGTTTGAAAACGCAACGGACTCGGGAGAGGATGGGGACATGACCGCGAACAAGAAGCAGGGCGAGAGCTCGGTCCCGCACCCCGAGGTGCCCGGTCGGCCGTGTTCCGTGGCCGCCACGCTGCAACTCGTCGGCGAACGCTGGGCCCTCCTGGCGATCCGCGAGATCTTCTACGGCAACCAGCGCTTCGACCAGATCGTCCGCAACACCGGTGCCCCCCGCGACCGCCTCGCCGCCAGGCTGCGCGCACTGGAAGAGGCGGGCGTGGTCGAGCGCCGCGCCTACAGCGAGCGCCCGTTGCGCTTCGAGTACCACCTCACAGAGGCCGGCCTCGATCTCGCACCGGTCATGCGTGCGCTGCTGGCCTGGGGTGACCGCTGGGCGGTGGACACTCCGCCCGTCGCCTTCCGGCATCGCGGCGGGCCCGGCTCCGAGCACGGCGCAGATCACGAAGCCGATCACGACCTGGATCTGACGTCGACGTGCCGGACCTGTGGCGAGGAGGTCGGGGCGGGAAGTCTCACGATCGACGTGCGCGCGCCCGGATGGGATCGGGCCGGACCGATCCTGGGCTCTTGAGCCCAGCGGCGATCACGGGCATCCGCCCACCACCCCCTGGCCGGTGCGCCGGTGCCCCCGGAATCCCCACGGACGGGTAGCCGTGGCCCGGCGGCGGCTACTCCCGGCCTGGCAACGCGGCCACCCCGTAGCCACGGCCCCAGCCGCCGGCGACAAGACCAGCCTCGACCAGCCCCGCGTCCGTGTACCCGAAGCGCAGGGCTCACCCGGCGCAGGTTTGCGGGAGGACCCCGCGAGTGTCCCGTAAGCAATCCTCCGCTGCCTGCCCGGCATCACCACCCCGCCCATCCGGTCGTCGTCACCCTCATGAACCGCAGGATGGTCCGGACGGGAATGCGCCCTTGACCTGCTGAAAGTGGGCTGAAGTTCCCTGAAGATCATTTCAGGGAGGTCGTCGCGTCCCGTGGATACTGACGACCATGAGAGTGCTGGTGATCGAAGACGAGGAGCGGCTGGCCGCGTCCCTCAAGCGCGGCCTGGAGGCCGCCGGGTACGCAGTCGATGTTGCCCACGACGGCAGGACCGGCCTGTCGATGGCGGGAGACGACGCGTACAACGCGATCATCCTCGACATCATGCTGCCCGGCCTGAACGGCTATCGGGTCTGCGCCCGGCTGCGCACCGACGGCGTCGACACCCCGATCCTCATGCTGACCGCGAAGAACGGTGAGTACGACGAGGCCGAGGCGCTGGACACCGGCGCCGACGACTACCTCGCCAAGCCCTTCTCCTACATCGTCCTGGAAGCCCGGCTCCGTGCCCTGCTGCGTCGCGGTGGCCCGCGGACGCGCACCCGTCTGCGCCTGGGCGACCTGTGGCTCGATCCCGCCGCGCGGGCCTGCGGACGCGGCGAACATCGGATCACCCTCACCGCCAAGGAGTTCGCGGTGCTGGAGTGCCTGGCCCGCAGGGCGGGCGAGGTCGTCCCGAAAATGGACATCGTGGACGGCGTGTGGGACGCGTCGTACGACGGGGACATCAACATCGTCGAGGTCTACATCAGTTCCCTGCGGCGCAAGATAGATGCCCCCTTCCGGCGCACGGCGATCGAGACGGTGCGCGGCGGCGGCTACCGGCTGGCGGCCGACGGTGGGTGACGCCCGGGCAGGCCGGAACCGACTTGCCGCGGTAGCGGGCCTCAGCACCCTCGCCGTGCTCGGCGCGGGCCTGGCCGCCCTTGTACTGCTGGGACTGCTGGGTCTCATGCCGCCGCCGTCGGACGGCGCGGACTCTGGTCTTCTCCTCGGCGTTCTCGCGCTCGTCGAAGCGGGTGCGGCGCCCGGCGCACTGCTGGCCGCCTCCCTCGTGGCCACCGCCACCTGGAAGTTGGGCGGGAGCGGACGCGACCGGGGCGCGGTGACGGTCGCCGCCGCGACGGCCCTGCTGGTGACCTTCGCCAACGCGCGCTGGCTCCCCACCGTCGTCGGGTTCAGCAGAGAAGAGATGCACTCCTACCTGCCGTGGCTGGGGCTGAGCGTCGCCGTCGCGGTCCCCGGGCTGCTCGTCGCTGCCACCACCTGGGCGACCGCGCCGTCCCGGCAGGAAGGCGCTCCGCCCGCGGACCGGGACCGCACGCCCCGCGTCCTGCTCCCCTTCTTCGCAGCAACGGCGCTGGTGGCCCTGGGCGTTTGGTTCATCGCCCTGAGCAGTGAGTTCCACGAATCCACGCGTGCGCTCACCCACTGGCTGTTCGTCGTCGGCGGCGGTGTCGCCGTCGGCGCCACCGCGTGGGCCGCGACCCGTATGGTGCTGGACCCGATCGAGACCCTCAACCGCGAACTGCAGGAGATCACCACCAGCCGCGCCCTCGACCAGCGCATCACGGTCTCCGAGATCGGCACGGTGGTCCCCTGGCTGGCCCGCACCATCAACGTCACGCTCGACCGCGTCTTCGCCGGCGTCACCCGGCAAAAGCTCTTCATCGCCGACGCCTCCCACGAATTGCGCAGCCCCATCGCCAACCTCCGCACCTCGCTCGAAGCATCCCTCGCCCACCCGGAGGAGGTGGACTGGCCCGAGACGGTACGGGACGCGCTCACCGACATCGAGCGGCTCCAGCGCCTCACCGACGACCTGCTCCTGCTCGCCCGGCTGGACGACGCCGCCCAACCGGCCGGCACGCCCGTCGACCTCGCCGCGCTCGCCCACGACCTGGTCGAGGAGTTCCGTCACCTCCGCATCCACCAGACGCTGAGCTTCACCTTCTACGCCGACGACCCGGTCGTCGTCCACGGCAGCGCCGTGCAACTGGAACGGCTGCTGCGCAACCTCCTCGACAACGCCGCACGGCATGCCCGCACGGTCACGGACATCACCGTCACCTCTGGCGCCGACGGCCTGGCCCGGGTCGAGGTACGGGACGACGGCCCCGGCATCCCGCCTGCCGACCGCGAGCGGGTATTCGAACGCTTCACCCGCCTGGACAGCGCCCGCGCCCGCAACACCGGCGGCACCGGGCTGGGCCTGGCCATCGCCCGCGAGATCGCAGCCCGGCACGGCGGCAACCTGCACGCGGCACCCAACCCGTCGGGAGCCCTCCTCATCGCCGGTCTTCCCCTTGGGCAGTGAGGCGCTGAGTGGGACAAGACCGCTCCGACTTTTCAACGGAGAGGTGACGGTCCTGAGCGCGACCGGCTCCTGCGCCAGGGAGGCGAGCCGGCGGGGGGCGAAGGTGTCCCGGTTGCGCAGCACCACTCCGCTGCTGGCGTGGCTGTTCGCGGACGTGCCTGCCACACGGATCGCGGGGGCCGCGGCGCGCCTCACCCTGCGTCCGGAGGTCCGTACCTCACAGCACGGTAAACCGAGGCCGTTGAGGGTGGTTCGCTGCTTTCCGCCGGCGCAGTCGCCGGGCACCGGTCGTGCCCGGCGACTGCGTTGCGGGGGTGGGCGTGGTGCGGATGTCAGCTGCCGAAGAGGCCGGCGAGGGGGCCGAACAGGCCGGTGAGCGCGATGTCCCTCACCGGGTCGGACTGGGTCCGGGGGGCGGGCTTCCAAGCGGTGAGGGTCCAGGTCTGGCCGGGGCCGCCCTTGGTCTCGCCGACCAGGTAGCCGCCCTCGTCGGTCCAGTAGGTCCGCTCCGCCGGGACGGTCTCGCTGTCCGCGCCGTAGATGTGGGTGCCGTCGTACGCCCACCGGTAGGTGCTGCCCTTGTCACGGCTCGCACCGCAACCGTACATCCTCGTCGACGTCCTGTCGGACTCGACGGCCGGCGGGTGGATCCCTTCCTCTGCCGCCGCGTCCATGTAGGACACTGCGGCCTCGACCCCCTCCGGATCCTCCTCGACGTGGTGCTCGGGGAACCTGAGGGAGGCGCAGTAGCCGTGCCAGAGCTCCAGCTTCTCCGACAGGCTCGCGCCGGCCCCCAACTCGGCTTCCGCCTCGGCGTTGAACGCCGCGGGCAGCAGTTCGTAGAGCTTCTTCTTGAGGTCCAGGGGCATGTCGTCCAGCTTGTGCCGGAACTGGTCGGCCGCGCGCTTGCGGTCCTCGGCCGTGGGGTGCGACTGGATGTCCAGCCATACGCAGTGGTTGCCGATGTTCTGGTACTCGCCGACGGCGTGGCTGACGATCTGGTGGAACGGCCGGCGCTCTGCCGCGTCGTCGATGGTGCTGAACCACCAGGCGGTCGCCGGAGTGCCGTCCGGCTCGCCCAGCTCCAGAGTCGCCTCTTCGGTGACGTGCTGGAGGTACTTGGTGCCCGCCTTCCAGTCGCTGACGTCCTTGGTCCTGCCCAGCCGTACGCGGACACAGCGGCCGGTCTCGTTGTTGACGATCGTGAAGTTTCCGTCGGGAAAGGTTGTCATGCCCGCAGTGTCGCGGCCCGTCACTGCCCGGCGTCGGGGTGGGCGACGGAGAAGAGGACGGTGGCCAGTTCCTGCACTACCTGCTCGACGGCCAGGACCTGCGTGCGGACCGGTGCGGGCACGTGCGCCCGCTCCCACCGGGCCACCGGCTGATCCACGGGGCGGGCCGCCCAGAGCCTTTCGAGGTCGACTGCCGTCTTCGCCGTCGCGTCCACCGCGTTGGTTGCGACGGAGCCGGCGGCATTGCCCAGCGGGTCTCCGGCGTCCCCCCTCGGGCCGTACGCCACGAACTCGGGCAGCTCGGTGAGGGCGAGGTACGTGGAGCTGATGTGGGGCATCCGCAGCACCCGCTGCACCCAGGCCGGGCCCGGCACCCCTGCGGGCAAACTCGGGAAGTCCGGCTCGGCGACCAGCGTGCGGTGCAGGATCCCCGCGAACCGGCGGTGTTCGTGGGTGGGGGTCCACAGTCCGCCGCGCAGGGCCAGCTCGAGCCGTTCGATCCGGGCCCGGGCATAGGACAGCGCGCCCGCCCATTCCGGCTCGAGATCCGGGATCCCCGCTGCCCGGACCACGCGTGCCCGGTCCCCGACCGTCAACGGGAGCTGCTCGGTCCCGTCGCGGGTGTCTGCGAGGTCCCGTTCGTCGGCGAGGTGCGCCGCAAGGTGATCGACGAGCACCTGTCGCGCACGGTGCCGGCGCTTCTCGCCTCCTACGAGTTCACGCCAGCCCTCCTCGGTGCGCTCGCGCCGTTCCCCGGTCTCCAGCGGCCCTTGGTGCAGGCGGTCGGTGTGGGCGCCGTCGACCCAGGCACACAAGGCGGGCAGCTCGACATCGTCGACCAGGACGTCCGCCTCACGCGCGGCGCGGCATGCCGCGAGCGCCAGGACCGCGACGACGCGCATCCACACGGAGTTGAACTCGGCGACGTCGGGGGCGTCGGGGCGGCCCGGACGCGGCCCCCGCGGGCCGGGGTCGGCCCGGTTGTCGTAGCCGGTGTGCCATACCACCAGCGCCCCGCAGGTCATCACGGCCCGCCGCCACGCCACCATCCCGTAGGCGAGCTCGTTACGCCGTTCCCAGCTCTGGCCAGCATCCGCCACAACTGCCTCCTCCCACGCCCTGGCCCACTCCTGCCACCACGAAGGCTACGGAGTCAGCCGCTCCTTCATCCGCCCAGGGCCGGGGCGAACCGTGGAGTCGGACTGGATCCGGTAGGGGACCGCGTAGGCGTGGCCGGCGGGCTCGCAGTCGCCGTCGGGCCGCTCCTCGCTCCCGACGGAGGGGTTCGTTCAGGTGCGGACGGTCGGGCGGGCTCGGTGAGTGGTGTGCAGGGCCCAGGCCGTCAGTAGGGCGCAGGCGACGACGGCTGCGATCCGCATGACGCTCCAGGTGTCGATGGTGACGGCTCCGTCGAGTTCCCGGTTGCCGGGAAGGCGCAGGCTCATGTCGACGATCACGATCAGCGGAACCACCAGCCGGAAGACCAGCCCGCCGAGGTGCGGCCGGCGGGCTTGAGTACCGGCCCAGGCCAGCAGCGGGCCGAAGATGCAGGCCGCCACCCACCACGCCACCGACTTCGTCAGGAAGCCGCCCCAGTCGATGGGCAAGGGATCCGGCTGCTCGGGGTACCCCACCGTCATGTCGAAGGCCCGGAACTCCCCCTGCGCCATCTTCACCAAGTAGTACGCGGCCACCGCCACCACCAACTCGGCGGGTGCCAGCCACACAGCCCGCCGCCACGACCTGCACACCCACCCGATGGCGAACGCGAAGGCCGCCCAGGACCATCCCGCACTCGCCAGCAAGTGCACGACCTGCCCCAGCGCACCGCCGGCCACCTCCCGCCCGCCGTCCGGCCTCGGCCGCGTCAGTACCGGGCCCAGAACCCCCAACACTGCCCCTACCAGCAGAAACACCGGAGGCAGCAGACGCGAACGCGCCATAGTCATATCCATAGCCGAAGATCATCCGATACGACTGGCCCCACCGCCACCCCTCTTTCCCAACCCCACGCAAACGGACCCTCCCGCTCGCCGTCGCCCAGTGCTTCGATCCGCTCGACGTTCCGGTCGTGCCGCGGAGGCCGGCACGGTTCCGGCCGCTGTCAGTGGCCGCCGGCCGACTCGTGCCGATAGCCGCGCAGGAACTCGCGTACCAGGGTCGCGGCCGGAGGGTGGACCGCGTGGGAGGACCAGGCCACGCAGAGGGAGCGCGTCGGGGGCGGGGCGCCCGGGGCGAGGGTGAGGAGGACGTCGGCGGTGCCGGGGCGGGTGAGGCCCTCGTACGGGAGCAGGGCGATGCCCAGTCCCTCGGCGACCAGGCCCCGTACGGTGTCGACGGAATCGGTCTCGATGACGACCCGGGGCACGAAGCCCGCGTCCTGGCACAAGCCGTCGGCGATGCGCCGGGTGCCGTAGTCCTCGGCCATCGCCACGAACGCCTCGTAGCGGCAGTCGGCGAGGGCCACCCGGGGGCGGGTCGCCCAGCGGTGCCCGGCGGGCAGGACCAGGCGGAGTTCTTGTCGGCGCAGCGTCTCGCAGTCGATCCCGGCGGCGTCGGGCGCCGGGGCGATCAGGCAGAGGTCGGCCTCGCCGGCACGGAGCAGCTCGACCATCCGTACGGAGGAGGCCTCGGTGAGCGTGAAGCGGACGTACGGGTGCTCCGCGTGGAAGGCGCCGAGGAGTGCGGGGACCACTCTCGGGCCGAGCGACTTCAGGTGCGCGAGGCGGACCAGGCCGTGTTCGGCGTCGGCCTCGGCGGCGATCTCCTGCTGGGCGAGCTCGAGCAGGACCAGGGCCCCTTCGGCGCGTTCGAGCAGGCGGCGGCCCTGGGGGGTGAGCCGGATGCCGCGGCCGACGTGGACGAAGAGCGGCACGGAGAGCAGGGATTCCAGTCGGGACATGGTGCGCGAGAGGGTCGGCTGGCTGACGCCGAGGAGGTCCGCGGCGTGGGTGAGGTGCTCCTCCCTGGCCACGACCACGAACTGGGCGAGGTAGGGCGCGAGGGCCGTGGCGAGGTCTGCGCCCGGCTCGCCGGGTGCGCCCGGACCGGGCACACCGTCGGCCCCGGGCACCCCGTTCGGCGGTGTGTGCTGGGTCACTCCAAACGCCCTCTCAGGTCTCATCACCGCAGGTCAGGGGATATCTATTCGATTATTTAGGGAACTGGCGATATAGGGGCATTAGACCTCATATATCAGCAACCGCACTGTAAGAGGCATGGTCAATGAAATCGCTACCGCCCTCCTACCGGTGTTCTTCGCCCTCGCGCTCGGCTACGGAGCGGGCAAGCGAAAGTTCATCGACAACCAGAACGTCTCCTCCCTCAACCACCTGGTGATGGTCTTCGCCATCCCGGCCTCGCTCTTCGTGTCGATCTCCTCCAAGAGCCGCACGGACATCACCTCGCACGGCAAGTTCATCGCGGTGATCGTCATCGCGATGCTGGTCGTGTACGCCATCACCCTCTGGCTCCAGCTCAAGGTGTTCAAGCTCGACAAGAGCTCGGCGGCCGTCCAGGCCCTCACCGTCGGATTCCCGAACTACGCCTCCATCGGACTGCCGCTGGCCGCCGCCGTCGTCGGCGACACGGGCGCCATCGCCGTCGCGATCTGCATCGCCCTGGGATCGATGACCATCTCGCCCCTCACCCTCGCCCTGCTGGAGGACGACAAGCTCGGTCCGGACGCTCCTGGAAGCACGATCTCCCGCTTCGGGAGCGCGCTCGGCAAGTCCGTCCGCAAGCCGATCTTCTGGGCGCCGATGCTGGCCTTCGTCCTGGTCCTGTGCGGCGTGCAGATGCCGACCCTGATCGAGAAGACCCTCACCCCCATCGGCACCGCGGGCGCCGGCGCGGCCCTCTTCCTGACCGGCCTCGTGCTGTCCGCCCAGAAGGTGTCCTTCAACTCCAACGTCGCCTACGGCATCGTGGCGAAGAACGCCGTCATGCCGCTGTTCGTGTGGGGCCTGTGCCTGCTGTTCGGCATGGACAAGATCAACACCACCGAGGCGGTGCTGCTGACCGCCATCCCCTCCGGCTTCTTCGGGCTCGTCTTCGGCGCGAACTTCGGAGTCCGGCCCAAGGTCGCCGGATCCACCCTGCTGCTGTCCACGCTGGCCGGCATCGCCTCGCTCTCGGTCGTCATCGCCCTGCTTCCCCAGCACGTGTGAGCCACCCGCGTGCGGATCCCCCGCACGCGGCCCGCTCCCCCGCCCGGCAAGCCCACCCGGTACGCAAGGAACCCACCCATGAATCAGTCCACAGCCTGGGACACCCGGCGCCAGGACAAGGCGGAGCGTCTGCGGAACGCCGCGCGCATCGCCACCGGCAAGGTGATCCCCACGGAGAAGGCCGTCGATGCCCTCGAAGCCCTCATCAAGCCGGGCGACAAGGTCGTCCTGGAGGGCGACAACCAGAAGCAGGCCGACTTCCTCAGCCGTTCGCTGGCCGCCGTGGACCCCGCACGCGTCCACGACCTGCACCTGCTGATCTCCTCGTTCTCCCGGCCCGAGCAGCTCGACCTCTTCGAGGACGGCATCGCGACGAAGACCGACTTCGCCTTCGCCGGCGCCCAGTCCACCCGGGTCGCCCAGCTCCTCGCCGACGGCAAGCTGGAGATCGGCGCGATCCACACCTACCTGGAGCTGTACGGGCGCTTCTTCGTCGACCTGATCCCCAACGTGGCCCTGGTCGCCGCCAACTCCGCCGACCGCGACGGAAACCTCTGCACCGGCCCCAACACCGAGGACACCCCGACGATCATCGAGGCCGCCGCCTTCCGGGACGGCATCGTCATCGCGCAGGTCAACGAACTCGTGGACAGTGCGGAGCAGTTGCCCCGGGTCGACGTTCCCGGCGGCTGGGTCGACTTCGTCATCGTCGCCGACCGGCCCTACCAGGTCGAGCCGCTGTTCACCCGCGACCCCAGGCTCATCACCGAGGTCCAGATCCTGATGGCGATGATGGCCATCCGCGGTGTGTACGAACGCCACCAGGTCACCTCCCTCAACCACGGGATCGGCTTCGACACGGCCGCGATCGAGCTGCTGCTCCCGACCTACGGCGAGTCCCTCGGGCTGCGCGGCAAGATCGCCAAGAACTGGGTGCTCAACCCGCACCCCACCCTGATCCCGGCCATCGAGTCGGGCTGGGTGGAGTCGATCGTCGCGTTCGGCGGCGAGGTCGGCATGGAGGAGTACTGCCGCGCCCGGCCGGACGTCTTCGCCACCGGGCAGGACGGCTACCTCCGCTCCAACCGGCTGATCGCCCAGGCGTCCGGTCTCTACGCGGCCGACATGTTCATCGGCTCCTCGCTCCAGATCGACCGCAACGGGAACTCGTCCACCGTGACCCACGGCCGGCTCTCCGGCTTCGGCGGCGCCCCCAACATGGGCTCGGACGCCCGCGGCCGGCGCCACGCCTCCCCCGCCTGGCTCGAAATGGCCCGCGTCGAGGACGGCATCGAGCGTGGGCGCAAGCTCGTCGTGCAGACCCTCGAGACCTTCGGGAAGGGCGGTGTGCCCAAGCTGGTGGAAACCCTCGACGCGGTGTCCGTCGGCAAGGACGCGGGCTTCCCCGTCGCCCCCGTCATGATCTACGGCGACGACGTCACCCACGTCATCACGGAGGAAGGCATCGCCTACCTCTACAAGGCACGCGACCTGGAAGAACGCCGCGAGGCGCTCGCTGCCGTCGCCGGGGTGAGCCCGATCGCCGGAAAGCACGACGTCGCACGCGAGGAGCGGCTGCGCCGCGACGGGCTCATCGCCCTGCCGTCCGACCTGAAGGTCAATCCGGCCGACGCGAAGCGCTCGCTGCTCGCTGCCCGCTCGGTCGAGGACCTCGTCACCTGGTCCGGCGGGCTGTACAACCCGCCCGCGAAGTTCCGTAGCTGGTGACCCGATGACGCCGCCCCTCTCCCCCGCGCCGCTGCGCGCCCCCGCGCACGTACTCACTGACCGGCTCTCGGACCGCCTCGCCGGTCTGGCCAGTGACGCCCTCGCCGCCGAGGCCGAACTGACTCCCAAGCCGGGCCTCGTCGACGGTCGCGGATCCGGCGCGCACCACGACATGGACCTCGGCCTGCTGCTGAAGTCGGCGGCCACCCTGCGCGGCTCCTTCGCGGAGATGGCCTCGGCCGGCGCCCGGATCGGCCGGCCCACGGCCGAGCTGCGCAGCGAACTGGCCCGTATCGGGCGACGGGCCGAGGCCCGGATGCTGACCGCGACCGGCGGGGTCAACACCCATCGCGGGGCGATCTGGGCCCTCGGGCTCCTGACGGGCGCGGCCGCGCTGGCGTCGGCGCCCGAGGGGGACGCCCCGTCCCTCGCCTATGCCCCGTCCTTCACGGATGCCCTCTGCGCCACGGCCGGCACGATCGCCGCCCACCCCGATCCGTCCGCCCCGGTCACCGGACCGTCGAACGGCCAGCTCGCCGGTGTCCGCTACGGCGGTGGTGGTGCCCGGGCCGAGGCCGTCGCGGGATTCCCCCACGTACGCAGGGCGCTTGACGCCCTGCGCCGCTCGCGGGCCGCAGGCGCTGACGAGACCTCCGCCCGGCTCGACGCGCTGCTCACCGTCATCGGCTCCCTGGACGACACCTGTCTGCTGCACCGGGGCGGTCCCACCGGCCTCGCCGCCGCTCAGGAGGGCGCGCGTGCGGTCCTCGCGGCCGGAGGCTGCGCGAGCCGGCCAGGGCGGGCCGCGCTCCTACGGCTCGACGCCCGGATGACCGGGCTCGGTCTGTCTCCCGGCGGGTCCGCCGACCTGCTCGCGGCAGCGCTTTACGCCGACGCCCTCAGCGGGGCCCTCAGCGGGGCCGGCTCCACGACCGGCTCCACCATTCTTCCCAGGAGTTGAGATGAAACAGCTCTTCTACACCTTCCCCGGCACCGTGTCGGCGGTTCGGCGCGCCCACGTCGGCGTCGTCGGGTCCGGCGATCTCGAAATCCTCGTCGAGCCCGCCGACAGCGGGATCACCGTGGCGCTGCGCACCAGCGTGGACGGCTTCGACACCATCTGGCAGGCCGTGCTCGAACGGTTCTTCTCCCGTACCGACCTGGCCGCCAAGGTCCAGATCAACGATTTCGGCGCCACGCCCGGCACGGTGGCGCTGCGCCTGGCCCAGGCTGTGGAGGCGGCACAGTGACTACTCCCATGAGCACTCCCGCGGTTCCTACGAGCAGTCCTACGACCCCTCAGACGCCCGCTGCGGTGACCCCTCCGAGGGTCACCCTTCCCGACGCCTTCACCGAGCTGTCGGCCCGCGAGCGCGCCCGTGCCGTCCTGGACGAGGGCACGTTCCGCGAGCTGATCGACCCCTTCGACCGCCTCGAATCCCCCCACCTGGCTCCCCAGGGCATCGTCCCGCAGGAAGACGACGGCGCCGTCGTCGCGCGCGGCACCATCGACGGCGAACGTGCCGTGGTCGTCGCGCTGGACGGCAAGTTCCAGGGCGGCGGCATCGGCGAGGTCTGCGGGGCCAAGCTGGCCGGCTCCCTCGAACTGGCCGCGCGGGACTGGGAGAACGGCATCCCGATGCGCGCCGTGATCCTTTTGGAGACGGGCGGCATCCGCCTCCAGGAAGCCAATCTCGGGCTGCTCGCCATCGCAGACATCCACGCCGCGATCGTGCGGCTGCGGCAGTACACCCCGGTCGTCGGCGTCGTCGCCGGCATGGTCGGCTGCTACGGCGGCATGGGCATCGCCGCCGGGCTCTGCTCCCACCTGGTGATGACCCGGCAGGGCCGGCTCGCCCTCAACGGCCCCGAGGTGGTCGAGCAGGAAGCCGGGGTCACGGAGCTGGATTCCAAGGACCGTGCGGGCATCTGGGCCATGGCCGGCGGTGCGCAGCGCACGGCCGTGCGCCTGGCGGACACCCTCGTGGACGACGACGTCGCCGCCCTGCGGTCCGCCGTGCGCGCCGTCTTCACCGCCGGGCCGTCGCCGACCCCCCGCAGCTCGGAGGTGGGGGCCGCCCTCACCCTCCTGTCCGCCGTGGACACGGTGGGCAGGCCCACCCCGCAAGACCTGCGCGACCTGGTGAACGGAGCCTCCAAGTGACCACCGACGCAACCCCGGCACGGGACGCCCGCGCCTCCCTGGGCCGCACCTGGTTCGAACGTCTCACCGGCACCGCGGACGCCGGCCCGATCGGCTCCGTGCTGTGCTCGCCCGCCGCGCTGGGCGGGGCCGAAGCCGTCTTCCTCGCCGTCGCACCCGATCCCGAGGGCCGCTTCCCGCGCGCCCGGCACGGCGAGGTCGGCCTGGAGGAGGGGTGGAACCTGGCCGCCGAGATCCGCGCGGTGGTCACCGCCGACGCGGACCTGCCGCCGCAGTCCAAGCGGGCCATCGTCGCCGTGGTCGACGTTCCGAGCCAGGCCTACGGCTACCGCGAGGAGCTCGTCGGCATCCACCAGGCGCTCGCGGGCGCGGTCGACGCCTACGCCACCGCGCGCCTCGCCGGGCACCCGGTCGTCGCGTTCGTCGTCGGCAACGCCATCTCCGGCGCGTTCCTCTCGCACGGGCTCCAGGCCAACCGGATCGTCGCGCTGGACGACGATGCCGTCCAGGTCCAGGTGATGAGCAAGCAGGCGACCGCACGCATCACGCGGCGCACCCTGGCCGAACTGGAGGATGCGGCCGAGAAGGTACCCGCCACGGCCTACGACGGCGCGTCGTTCGCCAAGCTGGGCGCCCTGTACCTGCTGCTGCCCGGGGACTCGACCACCGAGTCGGTCCGCGTGGCCCTCGCCGAGGCCGTCGCCGACGCCCGCGGCGGCCCCCGGGACCTGTCGTCCCGGCTCGCCTCGCCGGAGGCACTGGTGTCGCGCGCCGCGTCCGCCGAGGCCCGCCGCCGGCTCGCCGCGAGCTGGGAGGCCTGAGCGTGACCGGGCCGAGCCTGGTGGTCGGTGGCCCCCGGCCGCACGACCTGCTGCGGATCACCGACCCGGCCCGGGTCCTGCCGATCGACCCCGCGGCCGACCGGACCGCCCTCCGCGCAGCCCTGGAGCGGGCGCCCTGGGTCGTCGTACGCCGTGACGTCCGCGACCGGGAGTTCCTGCCCGTGGGCGTACGCGGGGCGACCCGCTCCCTGCGCTGGGCCGCGCGGGTGCCCCGTACCGCGGTCGCCGAAGTCCTCACCCCGGCCAACCTGCTGGACCGCGCCCGCCCGGTTCCCCGGGACCTGCCCGTCTTCCACGCCCTCGCCGCGCTCCCCGGGCCGGCCCGCCCCGCCTGGGTGCGCGCCTGGGGGCCCGGCGGGAGCGCGGCCTTCGAGCTGGCGGCCGCGGTGGCCACCGCCACCCGTTCCAGTGACCTCGACCTGGTCGCCGACGTCCCCGCCCCGGTTCCGCCCGGCGAAGCCGCCCGCCTCCTCGCGGTCCTGGCCCGGCTGCCGGTCCGCATCGACCTCCAGTTCCAGACTCCGTACGGCGGCATCGCGGCCGCCGAACTCGCGCGCGGCGAAGCCCAGGTACTGCTGCGCACCGATCTGGGGCCCTTCCTCGTCAGCGACCCCTGGGCGCCCCCGCCCCCTGCCATGCCCATGCCCACGCCGGAGCACCGATGACCTGCGCCCTGCTCTTCCCCGGCCAGGGCGAGCAGCGCCCCGGCATGCTCCACGACCTGTCCGACCACCCTGCCGTCGGCCAGACCCTCGACGAGATCTCCGAAGCCCTCGGTGAGGACGTCCGCCGCCTGGACACGGCCGAGGCCCTGCGGTCCAACGCGTCCACGCAGCTGGCCCTGTTCAGCGCGTCCGCGGCGAGCTTCCGGGCGCTGAGCGCGCTCGGCGTGCGCCCCGACCACGTGGCCGGCCACTCCATCGGCGCCTTCTCCGCGGCCGTCGCGTGCGGCGCGCTGACCCTCGGCGACGCGGCCCGCGCGGTGCGGGTCCGAGGTACCGCGATGGAGCGTGCCTACCCCTCGGGGTACGGGATGGGGGTGGTCCTCGGCCTCCCGGAGCCCGAGGTCGCCGGTATCGCGGAGGCCGTCGGTACCCCTGACGATCCCCTCTACCCGACGAACGTCAACGCCCCGCTCCAGGTCGCCGTCTCGGGCACCGACCGGGCCGTCGACCGGGCCCTCGCCCTCGCTCTGGCCCGGGGGGCGACCAAGGCCGTGCGCCTCGCGGTATCGGTCCCCGCCCACTGCCCGCTGATGTCGGGGCCCGAGGCCGAACTGGCGGCGCACATGGCGAAGGTGGAGATGGCCCGTCCCGCGACCCCCTTCGCGGGGAACGTGGGAGGCCGCACGCTCCGTACGGCCGACGCCGTCCGGGACGACCTCATCCGGTCCATCGCCCGGCCGGTCCGCTGGCACGAGGCGACCAGCGTGCTCCGGGAACGCGGCGTCGACCTCTTCGTCCAGGTCCTCCCCGGCGATTCCCTGGCCCGCCTCGCGGCAGCCGCTTTCCCCGAGTCCCGGGTCGCCTGCCTCCAGGCCAACAGCCTGGAGCGCGTCAGTGAACTGGTGGACTGGACCAGGCGCCGTTCGGAGAACGCGTAACCGCCACAGGTCTGAGGCGAGGCGCGAGGGCCACGGAGTCGACCAGCCGCTGCGACCGCTGGACGGAACCTTCCCCTACCCCGGATCCGGCGGACGCAACGCCGCCATCTACGTTCTGGACACCGGGATCGACGCCCACAACGAGTTCCGGCGCCTCCCGCCCCGTAGGCGGCAGACCCCGCCTGCCCCCGGGCCCCAGCCGGGGACAAGCCCCTGGCCGGGGCCGACCCCGCTGCCTCCCCCTTCGGAGCCCGGGGCTGCGGGGCCGGCCGGGCGCCTCAGTATCCGCGGGAGAACACTGCCGAGCCGTCCAGTTGCGGCAGGACGGCGTCGCTGCCGTCCGGGATCTGACCGGCCTCCTGGAACACGGGGTAGCAGGGCGCCGCGAAGCACTGAACGACTTCGAGCTGCCCGTACTTGACGGGGAAACCGGTCCGGTTGACGGCCGACCGCGCGTTCGGCGGCACGGCCGGCGCCTCGTCGTCCGTGCCGGCGGACGGGATGGATCCCGCGGGGATGACCGTGCGGGTCCCGCTGTGGTCGGCGCCGCTGTAGGTGCACAGACTCGCGGCAGGACAGTCCCGGGCCGCCAGGGCCGGAGACGCGACACCCACCGGAAGGGACAGGACGGCGGCGAGTCCGAGAAGGGCGGAGCGGGCTGTGAACACGAAACGTTCCTCCGAGCCGATAGGGGGCGATCCGGAGCATTCAACGCCGCTCACGGCGAGCGGTTACCCGCAAAGGCCCACCGCGGATTCCCTCGCGGCCGCGCTTGCCGAGCCCTCGTCACTTTCCTGTGCCCGACCAAGCGGCAGGCCGTAGGCGATACTCTCAGGACACAGTTGCTTGATGGCAAATTTTTAGGTGTTGAACAACAGTGGTCTTCGGTCGGCAAGGGCGGGCATCCGCCGGTCGCCAGTAGCCGGTAGCCGGTAGCACGAGTCCGTCACATGGGACCTGGTGGGCCGGGCAGCCTTCCAGATGCGACCCCCGCCTCCTTCCGACCGCTCCGTGAGAAATGACGCTCGCCATGACGAACTTCCTGGCCGTGGAACGCGCTCTGCGCACCGCCGCACCGCACGACCTGCTCCGAACGGTTCGCTCCGCGCTCCTCGCGCACTACCAGGCGCTCGGAGTCGACCTCCTGATGGCGGACTACAGCCTGAGCGTCCTGCAGCAGGTGACCGCCCTGCCGGACACCGCGGAGCCGCTGCCCCTCCAAGCCACCCCGGAGGGCCGGGCCTTCGGCAGCCAGGAGCCGTACGGCCAGTACTCGGCCGAGGGCAATGCGATGGATCTCCACCTGCCGGTGACCGTACGGGGCGACCGGCTCGGGATCCTCACGGTGCGCATGCCGGAACACCTGTGCACGCCGGAGGTCGTCGGGGAGCTGACGGACGTCGCGGAACTGCTGGGCCACGAGATCGTCGTCGCGGAGCGGGACACCGATCTGTACCTGCGGGCCCGCCGGGCGAGCCGGCTGACGCTGGCGGCGGAGATGCAGTGGCAGTTGCTGCCGGGGCGCGCGTGCGCCCGTCCCGAGTACGCCATCGGGGCACAGCTGGAACCTGCCTACGACATCCACGGCGACAACTTCGACTGGTCCACGACCGCCGACACCCTCACGATGACCGTCACCAACGGGATGGGCGAGGGGATCCAGGCGTCGCTCCTGACCAACCTCGCCATCAACGCGCTGCGCAACGCCAGGAGGGCAGGGGTCGACATCGCCGATCAGGCCGCACTGGCGGACCAGGCCGTCTTCGCGCAGTACCAGGGCCGGGAGTACGTCTCGACCCTCCTGCTGTGCCTGGAGCTGTCCACGGGGCACGGCCAGGTCGTGGACGCCGGATCGCCCCAGCTGTGGCGCTATCGGGAGAGATCCGTGGAGCGGGTCCACTTCGAGGCGCAGCTCCCGTTGGGAATGTTGGAGGACTCGCCCTACTCCGTACAGCGCTTCGACGCGCTCCCGGGGGACCGTTTGATCTTCGTCAGTGACGGCGTCTACGGGGCGGCGGGCCAGGGCGGGGTCGCCTACGGGGAGCGGGCGCTGGCCCGCGCCATCCAGGCGACCGGTCTCCTGCCGGCCGCGGCGGTGCCGCGGGCGATCCTGGAGGAGTTGGCCGCCTATCGTGACAACGCCGCCGATGACGACGCGCTGGTCACCTGCCTGGACTGGTTCGGCCGGGCGGAGGCTTAGCCAAGTCGTGGCGCCTCGGGGGGATACTCCCGTCTCAGGGGGCAGACGCGACGTATCCCTTCCGTGCGACGAGCCGTCACCGGCGGTCCGGCGTGGAAGGAACGCACCTGCTCATTGGGGAGTGACGGCCACATGGACCGCGCGGGACCCGAGGACCGGCTTTCCGCCACGGCGCGGGAGGTCGCCCAGGCCGCGACGGGTCTGGTCGATCTCTGGGCCCGCACCGCCCATGCCGGCTCTCCCCGACTGTCCGTACTGCAGCTGCGGGCCTTGACGGCAACCCGCCACCGCCCCGGCATCAGCCTGACCCGCCTCGCCGAAGAGGTCGGGGCGCAGGCGCCCGCCGCCAGCAGGCTGTGCGATCGCCTGGAGGCCGCGGGTCTGCTGCACCGCAGGCGGAGCGCGGACGATCGGCGTCAGGTCGGCCTGGTGCTGACGCGGCACGGGCAGGAGGCCATCGACGAGCTGCACGAGCGGCGCTCCCGGGCACTGCGTCAGGTGCTGGGGGACATGCCCGCCGATCGACGCCAGTGCTTGCTGGAGGGCCTGCGCGCCTTCACCGAGGCCGCGGACACCGCGCCCGGGACGCCTGCCGGATAGACGCCGGTCGGTACGTCGGCGCCGCCCGGCCGGCCGGGCTCAGGCGGTGTCGGGCAGGCTGTCCTCGCTGCTCGGTACCTCGCCGAGCCCGATGTGGGCCTCGGCCGCGTCGCGGAACGCGGCGAGGCCTTCGGCCAGGGAGCGCCGGTCCCGGGGCGACATCCGCAGGAGCACCTCGGCCGCCTTGTGCGTGCGCAGGGACCGGGTGTCCGCCAGGACCGCGTGTCCGCTCCGGCTCAGGGTCAGCTCGACTTCCCGCCGGTTGGTCCTGCCGCGGGAGCGCTGGAGCAGGCCTGCCGCTTCCAGTCGGTCGCACAGACGGCTGACGGCGGGCGGGGCTGATCCGAGTGCTTCTCCGAGGTCACGCAGGTTTATCCCGGACCGACGTTCGATGACGGTCAGAGCCCGCAGTTGCGAGGGCGGGACCGGTCCCGCGGTGGTCTCCTGGATCGGATGCCACAGGACTCCGAGCAGCTCCGCGACGGCGCAGGCGTCAACAACCGCCTGGTCATCGGTGAGGGAGTGGACGGCTCGGGGCATCTCACCACTGTGTCAGCCGGGAGCCCGTTTGTCAGGCTCCACGGCACACCGGTAGGACCGCCGGGCGCGGGGTTCGCGGGCAGGAGTGGGTCGATGGGGGCCCGTCCGGGCCGGTCCGACGACCGCGTCATCCGCTCGCGTGCGCCTCGCGATCGGTGCCGGTGGAGAAGTTGTTCGTGAGTCGTGTGCATGGCGTGGGGGAAGGGGGCAGGAGAGGGGTGCAGTTGTCAGGCGGAGGCCACGTGGAGGATAGTTGCCACAAGGCAACTATCTTCTTCGATGTGATGGGGTGAGGGGTTCGCGCAGCGGGCCTTCAGTTTTTGGTGAATACCACCGAGGCGATTTCAGACCCTTCCGTGGCCAGTGGCCCGTGGGGTGAGGCCCCCTATCCGGTGCTCGTGACGGACGACCAGTCGGTCCTGCTGTTCGTCAACGAGGCGGCCGGCCTGATCTTCCCCCGTGCACGACCCGGCTCCTCCATGAGGGACTCGGTACCCGCCTGGCTCTCCTCGGCCCATGGGCGGCCGACCGGCAGAGGCGTTCCCACCGTGCAGGGCCCCGTAGACGACCGGACGTACGAGGCCCATCCGACGGTCCGCGAGGACGACACGGTGGTGTGGTGGCTGGTCGACGACACCGACCACCGCCTCGCCCACGCGGCGCTGCAGGTGGAGCGCGAACGTACGGCGTTCCTGACCGAGGCGTCGAACCTGCTGCTGTCCTCGCTGAACCTGGAACGGTGCATGGACGTCACGGCGCGCATGGCCGCGGAACACCTCGCGGACGCGGCCCTGGTCATCGCTCCTTCCCGCGGCCGCGAACTGCCGGTCGTGACGTGCCTGCGCGGCGGCTCACCCTCCTCGTCCCGCATCGCCGCCGATCCCGACCAGGTCCCCGGACTCGGAGAGGCACTGCAGGGGTTCCCTCCCGTCCCCTCCCGCTGGATCGACCCCGCCGCCGCTCCGGCCTGGCTGATCCCCGACGGGTTCGGCGCCGTCGGATCCATCGTCATCACCCCCCTGCCCGGTCACGGTGTCCCCGCGGGGGCGCTGGTCCTGCTGCGCGGTATCGGCACGGCCGGGTTCAGCGCGGAGGAGGAGGTGTTCGCGAGGCTCTTCGCCGCGCGGGCCGGCGCCGCGATGTCCGCCGCCCGCCTCTACGCCGAGCAGACCTCCATCACCAACGTCCTGATGCGCGACCTGCTGCCGCCCCTGCTGCACCAGGTTTCCGGCGTGGAGTACGCGGGCGGCTACCGGCCCTCCAAGGAGCACGAGCGGATCGGCGGCGACTTCTACGACGTCCACCCCGCTTCCACCGAGGGCGACGGGTCGCTGGTCGTTCTCGGAGACGTGTGCGGCAAGGGGCTGGAAGCCGCCGTGATGACCGGGAAGATCCGCAACACGCTCCACGCGCTGCTGCCCATAGCGCAGGACCACCAGCGGATCCTGAGCCTGCTGAACACCTCGCTCCTCAACTCCCACAACACCCGCTTCGCCACCCTGGTCCTGGCCTCCGCCCTACGGGACGGCAACACCGTCCGGCTGCGGCTGACCAGTGCCGGCCACCCCGCACCGCTGATCCTGCGCTCCGACGGCCGGGTGGAGGAAGCCGCGACCAAGGGCACCCTGGTCGGCGCGCTCCCCCAGGTCACCGCCGAAACCGTGCACGTGACCCTGGAGCCGGGCGAGACCTGCGTCCTGTACACGGACGGGATCACCGAGGCGCGCGGCGGCCCGATGGGCGGCACGCAGTTCGGCGAGGAACGGCTCTTCCGGGCCCTGGAGGACTGCGCGGGCATGCCCGGCGAGGCGGTGGTGGAGCGGGTGCAGATGCTCGCGTCCCAGTGGGTGGGGACCGGCGGCCACGACGACATGGCCGTCGTGGTGATCTCCGCTCCCCGCTCCCACCACCTCAGCGCGGTGGACGGCCACACTCGGGGCAGGTTCACGGCATGACCATCGATACGATGAGGCCCCCCGTACTCGGAGTCCTGGCCGGCCACCTGTGGGATGCCGCTCTGTGCGGCGACGAAGCGGCCGCGACCGAGGCGGTGCGCAGGGCGCTGGACGAGGGGCTGGACGCGGAGGTCGCCCTGCTCGATGTGATCGCTCCCGTTCAGGGACGGGTCGGTGAGGAATGGGCCGCCAACCGCATCACCGTCGCCCAGGAGCACGCGGCGACCGCGATCAACGAGCGTGCCGTGGCCGCCGTCGCCCAGCACCCGGCGGCGCGCACCGCGCCCACGCGCGGCCGGATCACGGTGGCCTGCGTCGACGGCGAATGGCACGCGCTGCCCGCCCGGCTCCTTGCCGAGGTGCTGAAGCTGCGGGGCTGGCGCGTGGACTACCTCGGCGCCCAGGTCCCCACTCCCCACCTCATCGCACACATCCACGCCACCGACACCGGCCTCGTGGCGCTCTCCAGCTCGATCCCCACGCGCCTGCCCACCGCTCACGCCACGATCACCGCCTGCCAGGCCGCCGGCACCCCCGTCCTGGTCGGCGGCGCCGCCTTCGGCCCCAACGGAAGGTACGCCCGCCTCCTCAAAGCGGACTACTGGGCTCCCGATGCCCGTACGGCGGCGCAGGACCTTGCCCTGCGCCCGCTGCCCCGCCCCCGGCCGAACCACCAGGTCATCGACGACCTGCCCCACCTGGCCGACCAGGAGTACACCGTGGTCGCCCGCACCCGGCCTCAGCTCGTACGAGCGGTGTTCGAAGGGCTGGAGGACGCCTATCCGGCGATGCGCGGGTACGGCGAAACCCAGCGCGAGCGCACGGCCGAGGACCTCTCCCACATCGTGGAGTTCCTCACCACCGCCCTCTACATCGACGACGAGGAGGTCTTCACCCGCTTCCTCCAGTGGACCGCCGGAATCCTGACCGCCCGCGGCGTCCCCGCCCAGTCCCTGCCCCCCGTGCTGGACCTCCTCGGCCGGGAACTGAAGGACTTTCCCCGCGCCGGCGCGATCCTCCGCTCCGGCCGTGCCTGTCTGACCAGCACCCCCCTCCCCGCCGCCAGGACTTCCGCATGAACTCCGTACCCCCGAGCCCGCTCCAGTTGACGTACGTCGACGCGGACGACACCGTACGCATCGAGCTGCACGGCGACTTCGACTACGAGAGCGCCGACGACCTCCTCGACGCCGTCGTACGGATCCTGCAGGACCGCACCGGCTTGAAGGACCTGCACCTGCACTGCGGGAACCTCACCGCAGTGGACTCCACCGGACTGTCCACGCTGCTGATGATCCGACGCCACACCGACAGCGCCGGAGTACAGCTGCACATCGTGGACCGGCCCGTCTGCCTGGACCGCATCCTCGAACTGACCGGAACCCTGCATCACCTGACAGCCAGGCCCACAGGTCAGGCGGGTCTGGGAACTTACTCCCACACGCTGCGGGCGAAGACCGCAGACACCGGGGGCGCAGCCGCGGAAGAGCCGGTGGATGGAGATACGGCCGGTCCCGGGACTGCTGTGCATCAGGTGCGCCGCTCCGAGGAGGCACGGAACTGACGGGCGATCTCGGAGGCCTCGGCGAGACCCCGCTCGTCGGCGAGCAGCAGGCTGCCGGACATACCCGAGTCGGTCCAGGCACCCACGATCGGGTGTCCGGCGTCCGACAGGAAGCCACAGCTCAACTTGCCGCCCCAGGGTCCCGTTTCCCGCCGACGGCTGAGGTCATATGTCGGACCGTCGTCTGACGCTGTCGGTGGCGCCTTCTACCCTTCCTCCTATGTCGGTCAACATTGATCTCGCCTTCACCGTTACCGGTGTCACGGGTGAGCCGCAGGCTTGGGAGATCGTCCGTGCTCTCGAGGAGCTGCTGCGTGAGGAGTCCCTCATCCTCCAGGTGTCTTTGGGGGTGGCGGTGGACGACGACGGCGCGTTCTTCGTGTCCGGCGAATCCGACTTTCCGCTGGGGATCAGCCGCTTCTACCTGTGGCGGCCGCATTTCGAAGGGCTCTTCGCGGCGACCGTCGCAGAGGTAGCTGCCGGTGCGAGCGGGAAGGTTCAGTGGGGCTATCCCGACGAGGAGTACTGATGTCCGACCGGCACCGGGACTCTGCTTCCTGGGGGCGGGCCGGGTGGCGGTGTCCGGCGTGACCACGGGTGCGTTCTGGTGAGGTACCGCCGGGTTTGCCGGAGTCGGCGGCCTCCTGGGTCCTCTACAGCGGCATCACCGGGCTGACCGTGATCGCGGCCGCGGCCGTCGCCGACACGGTGCTGCCGCCCATGCCGGATACCGGGTACCCGGTACCGGATCCTGCGCTCACTGCCCGAGGCTCGCCGCTGCCGTGCCTGGGTGCTTTCTGGGGCTACCAGGCCGGCTGGGCGTTCGCCGTCGGAGAGACCGCCGCCTGTGCTGCCATGGCAGGTCAATCGCCGCTGGTCGGGGCTGCGGACTGCTCGTCGGGGTCGGTGCCGTTGATGGTGTCGAGGCGTTGGCGGATTGCGGCTGCCTCGTCGGGGTCGATGCCGGTGAAGACTGCGAGGGCTTCCTGCCAGGCGTGCGTTGCCTCGTCCAGTGCCCCTGCGGCTGCCTGGAGATCCCCCAGATCGCGCAGGACCTCCGCGTAGGAGTAGTCCACGCCGAACGGGCGAATGAGTTCCGCGGAGTTTTGCAGGGTGGTGACGCCCTCGTCGGTGCGGCCCAGCTGATGGAGGATCGCGGCCAGTCGTTGGAGTGACAGGGATACGAGGACCACGTCGTCGATCCTGCCGGCGGTGTCGATGGCTTCCTGCATGTGGACCAGGGCCTGATCGTGGAGTCCCAGGCCGCTCAGAGCATTGCCGAGGTTGCTGAGGCTCACGGCTTGATTCCGTAGGTGGCCGATGGACCGATAGATGTCGAGGGCTCGCCGACTGTGCTCGGCCGCCTCCGCGTAGCGGCCGAGCACGTTGTACGAACGCGAGAGGTCCCCCAGACAGGCGGCTTCGCCGAAGGCATGGCCGATCTGTCGGGCGATCTCCGCTCCCCGCCGGAAGTAGGCGATCGCCTCCTCGTCGCGGTGCGCGCTCTGCAGTGCGCATCCGAGATGCCCGTATGCCCACTGCTGGCCGAGGTGGTGGTCGAGATGCTGGGCGGAGGCCAGACCCATCCGGTGCACGGCAATGTGGTCGACGGTATGGCGAACGTTGTCCAGGTAGCAGTCGAGCGCGTTGGGGAGTTGCCAGCCCGCTGTGTGCTGGCCGGCCGCGGGGGCTTGGCGGACGAGGGTCACCAGCGTGGTGTGTTCGGCGGCGAACCAGGTACGGGCGTGGTCGCGGTCGGTGAAGGTCAGTGGGTGGCAGGTCGGCGGTTGTGGGTCGAGGGGGACTTCGGGGTGCTGGGGGTAGTAGGCGTACAGGGCGGCGTGGGCGGTGTGCAGGTACCAGGTGTAGAGCCGGCTGGTCGCGGCGTCGCGGGAGGCGGCGGGTTCGTCGGCGGTCGCGCATTCGGCGGCGTAGTCGCGCAGCAGGTCGTGGAACTGGTAGCGCTCGGCCGTGGTCTCGGTGAGCAGGTGGACTCCTACCAGCGTGTCCATCAGCCGGCGGGTCGCGGCGCGGGGGGTGCCGGTGAGTGCGGCCGCGGCGTCCAGGCTGATGCCGGCCCCGGGGTGGAGTCCGAGCAGGCGGAAGGCGCGGGCGGCCTCCTCGGGCAGGGCGTGGTAGGACCAGGAGAAGACGCCGCGCACCGCGGTGGTCTCGTCGTCGGTGGCCAGTTCGTTCAGGCGCTGGTGTTCGGTCGTCAGGTCGTGGACGAAGTCGGTGATGGTGAGGTGGGGGCGGGCCGCGATGCGTTCGGCGGCGATGCGCAGTGCGAGGGGCAGGTGCGCGCAGTGGTGGGCCAGGTGGGCGACTGCCCCTGGCTCCCGGTGGGTGCGGTCGGGGCCGATGATCCCCGCCAGCAGGGTGTGGGATTCGGCGGGGGTGAGGATGTCGAGGCTGATGCGGTGGGCGCCGTCGCGGGCGACGAGGCCGGACAGTCGGCTGCGTGAGGTGACCATGACGAGGCAGCCCGGTTCGCCGGGCAGCAGGGGGCGGATCTGTTCGGGGGTGGAGGCGTTGTCGAGGACGATCAGGATCCGGTGTCCGGCCAGGAGCGAGCGGTAGAGGGCGGCTTTGGCGTCGGTGGTGTGCGGGATCCGGTCGGCCGCCGTGCCCAGCTGGGTGAGGAAGGAGTCGAGGACCTGGTCGGTGGAGGGCGGCGGTCCTGCGTCGTAGCCGTGCAGGTTGGCCCACAGCTGGCCGTCGGGGAACCGGTGCCGGGTGCGGTGGGCCCACTGCAGCGCGAGGGAGGTCTTGCCGACTCCGCCCGTGCCGGCGATGGCGGAGATGACCACCGTCGCCACCGACGGGGTGTCGTCCTGGATGCCGAGCAGCCTGTCGAGGGTGTCGAGTTCCGCCGTGCGGCCCGTGAAGTGCGTGACGGCGCGTGGCAGCTGACGCGGCGGGGTCCGGTATGGCTCGGCCGCGCGGCCGGCGTGGTAGTGGACGACCTGGCCGGCGTGGCCGACGGCGAAGCCGCCGTGCTCGGCGGAGATGGCCCGGTGGCCGGTGGTGGGTGTGGGCAGTGTGGCGCCGGGTGCGCTCAGCCCTGGGGCGGACCCGGCTGCGAAGGGTTTCCCAGTGTCACGTCCCCCACCCGCAGGGCGGCCACCGATCCGTGGTCGGCCCTGACCTCCACGTTGCCCCCCACCGCGACGCCGTGGGATCCCGCCGACACCGCGCCGGGGGCAGCCTGCTCCTGGACCAGGGCCCGCAGCTCGGCCACGACCCGCTCACGCTCCGCTCCGGCCACGTCTTCCAGTACGGCCTCGAACCGGGTCTGCCAGGAAGCCTCCTGACGCAACCGGACCCGCTCGGCCTCCGCCGATGGCTGCGCCTCCAACGCGCCGGCGGTGCGGTCCAGCCGTTCCAGTTCCGCGCGCTCGCGCTCACCGTCCCCGCGGCCCAGCAGCCGGGCCACCCGGACCCGGAACGACTCCCACGCCTGTGTTCCCGCGGCCTGGACCACAGCCGTACCGCCCGCCGTGGCCAACGTCACGAGCCCCTCTTCCAGCATCCCCGACCCCTCGCTCACGTCCGGTGCGCCGCCCTTGCGGACCGTAGCTCCGTCGCGATGCCGCGCAGGGGGCCTCGGGCGGCATTCCCTCTCCTACGACGGCCAGCGTAGGCCTCCCGCAGGGCCGGAGTTGGCCGAACCGTGAGGTCGCCGAGGGGCGGCCGATGCCGCGGGTCACCGGTGCCGCCGCAGCCGCCGACACGCCTAGTGCTCCGGTCGGGCGCCGCCCGTTGCCGCGTTCCGCCGTCCAGGCCGACCCATCCGGGTGAAGCGTCCGAAGCTCCCTCCCGACGTGGGCACGCGGCAGTGGGCCGGCACGGCCTTTCGGCCCCGCGCCGGCCCGACCACCTATCCGCCTATCCGCGTGTCCGCCTGTCCACCTATCTGCCGTCAGGGGGCGTCGACGAGTACCCGGCCGTCGGTCGGCAGCGCGGCCGCGAGGCCGTTCGCGTACGCGTTCTGCACGCGGGATCGCTCGGTTGCGTTGGGCACGGCGTTGGTGCAGGCCGTACCGGCGCTGGAACCGGACATCAGCTGGGAGCACGGCCCCGGCTTGGTGTCCGGGAGGCCCAGGCTGTGGCCCAGCTCGTGCGCGGCGATGCGCGTCTTGTTGTACCCGTCGCTCACGGCCTGCGCGCCGAGTTCGACGCGAACCTGCCGCCCGGGACGGACCGGGCCGAGGGTGGCCTGCGGCCAGCCGGTGGTGGCCACGATGACGATCTCGGCCCGGACCCCGGGCGCGGCCTCCACCAGCCGAACGTTGCTGACGTTCGCGTTCCAGGAAGCGACCCCGGAGGCGATGGCCGCTTCCCAGCCGACGGCCCGACTGTCGTCGTAACGGAGCGTCACCACCGCTGCGGAGCCGTCCGGTATGGATGCGGGTGCCGCCGTCGCGGCGGTGGCCGCCGCGAGAACCATTGCGGCGGCGGAGGTGCCGATTTTCAGCCAGGTGCCCAGAGACATGGTCGCGTTCCTTCATGTGTGGGGGGATCCGGCCCCTCGGCGGAGCGGGCCGGGGCACTGGAGGCGCCGCCACCCCCGCCTGTGGCCGCAGGTTCGGACAGCCGCCCCTCCGGAGCCCTAAGAAAGTAGCCCCACACCCCACCAGCCCGTCATGCACCTGCCAGCCAATTCCGGCAGACACTCCAGCCGATGCCCGGTCAGCGGGCGCCGCCATTCAGGCGGTTCTCGCGGTGCCGCTCTCGGCCGGCGCGCTACCGCAGGGCGGCCGCCCCGCCCTGACCGACACCCATCCGGTGCCACCGCCGCACCCGTGCACACCGGGTTCCATGGCGGCGACCAGTGGGCGGATTCGTTGCTCGGGCGCCTCCGGCGGCAGCAGGGACGAGCGAGGGCCGAAGGTGGAGGGCAGGCCGAGGCAACCCGGAGCATGCGCCCGGTGTGTCCAGAAAAGGATGGATGTTGGTCTGATGTAAACAATGATCGGATCGCCCCCGGCGCCTCCCCCAAAAAGGAGTCAGACAATGAGGCCACTGCGCCACTCCCGCCAGGCCACCACCTTGCTCGCCGCGCCCGCCTTCGCCCTCACCCTCGCCGGCCTGGCCGCCACCCCCGCTCACGCCGCCACGATCAACGTCACCTGCTCCCCCGCCGCCCTCATCCAGGCCATCGCCACCGCGAACAGCACCCCCGCCACCTCCGACACCCTCAACCTCGCCCGTGACTGCACCTACGCCTACACCGAGCAGGTCGCCGGCCCCGGCCAGGCCGCGCTCCCCCAGATCACCAGCTCCCTCACCATCAACGGGCGCAACGCCACCATCACCCGCGACGACGACACCGACAACGAATTCCGCTTCTTCAACCTCCCTCCCGCCACCACCGGGAACCTGACGCTCCGAGACCTTGCCCTCATCAACGGGAAAGCCGGAGGCAGCACCCAGGGCGGGGCCATCCAGCTGGGATTCAACACCCTCGTCACCCTCAACAACTGTCGCCTCATCGGCAATACCGCCGGCAACGGTGGCGGCGCCGTCAACAACAACAACGGGACCCTTCGCGTCGTGGGTTCCTACCTCAACGGCAACAGCACCGAAGCCGGCAACGGCGGCGCCATCCTGAGCAGCGGCACCACACGCGTGGACCGCAGTGTCTTCACCAACAACTCCACCGGCCCCGTCACCGGCGGCAACGGCGGAGCGATCTCGCACAACAGCATCTCCTCACCCTTCGCCCTGGCCACGAGCATCCTCACCGGCAACGAAGCACAGGGCCTGGGCGGCGCCATCCACAGCAACAGTTTCTCCGCGACCGTCACCGACAGTCAGATCCGCGGCAACGACGCCAGGACCGGCGGGGGCATCGCCAACTTCGGCACGCTCACCACCAACGTCCAGACCACCATCCGCAGCAACACCGCGAGCTTCTCCGGTGGCGGCATCTACAACTTCGGGACCCTCACCACCCGCAACACCGTCATCGACGGGAACGCGGTCACCCAGGGAACCGGCGGCGGCATTCACAACCAGGGCGATGCCACGCTCAACGACTCCCGTGTCACACGCAACACCGCGGCCCACGGCCCCGCCGGTCTCCACAACAACGGCGGAAGCGTCACTCTCAACCACACCACCATCGCGAACAACAACCCCGGCAACTGCGATCCCTCGAACCCCGCCGTCACCGGCTGCGCCCGGTAGGCCCCGCGCATGCACGGCCCCGCCAAGGCCTGACCGCCGCCCACGCGATGGCCTTCAGGTGTTTCTCACTCGGGGAGGAAACCCGAGGCCGGTCGAGGTTCCCGCTCCACTGAAGGATCCGTGGAGCGGAAGTGCGCGCGGTGTTCCCGCAGGAAGGCGTCGAGGGTGCGGGGCGGGCGGCCGAGGAGGTCGGTGACCGTGGTGGTCGGACGCTCGGGCCGGGTGACGGCGAGCTGCTGGATCTCGGTCACGTGGTCGGCGAGCCAGTCGGGCATGTTGGCGTTGTGGATGAGGCCGGCGCGGAGTTCGTCCGGCGGGAGGTCGACGTAGCGGACCGCACGGCCCGTCAGAGTGGCCAGCCGTGCGGCGAGTTCGGGGTACGAGACGGCTTCGGATCCGGTCAGGGTGTAGGTGCCGCCGGCGATGCCGGGCGTGGTGAGGGCGGCCGCGGCGACGTCGCCTATGTCGCGGCAGTCGACGTAGTTGCAGGGCGCTTCGCCCATCGTGCCGAGGATGACACCCTGGGCGACGGCGGGAGCCAGGCGCAGGAGGTTCTGCATGAACGCGTAGGGGCGCAGGACGGTGTGGGTGAGGCCGCAGGCCCGCAGGTGTTCCTCTACGACGTGGTGTCCGCGGGAGACCGCGACCGGAGAGTCGGGTTCGGCGGCGGGTGCGGAGATCTTGACGATGTGGCCGATGCCGGATTGGGCGGCGATGTCGATGGCGCGGGTTTCGAGCGCGACCTGTTCGGGGCCGTTGGCCATGGCGAGGAAGAGCTGGCCGGCGCCCTTGAACGCGGTGCGCAGGGACTGCGGGTCGGCGGCGTCGGCGTACTGGACCTCGACGGGCAGCGGGTGCGTGCCGGTCGCGCCGGGGATCGGGACGTGTGGGGTGCGGGTCAGCGCGCGGACGGGTGCGCCGAGGGCGAGGAGACTGTGGAGCAGGGCGTTCCCGGTGGCTCCGGTCGCTCCCATGACGACGATCATCGCGTACTCATTCCTTTGCTCGTTCCTTGGTGGTTCGGTCGGTCCGTGGTCCGTCGGGCGGGTGGGCCCGGCAAGATCCGAAAGAGACGGCCTACGCCGGGTGGCCCGGCAGTGCCGGGGTGGTGGCGCGCCAACGGAGGGTGACGATGGTGGTGGCGAGGGCCGCGGAGACCGGCAGGTCGATGCGCAGGCGCTCCAGCCAGGGCGCGGCGGGTACCGGGGTGTGGGCCGGTACCCATTGGGCCGTGAACCATGCCAGCAGGGCTGCCGCGCCGGCGGTGGTGATGACGAGTGCGGCGGTCAGGGCGAGGCGCGGGATGGTGACGGTCCAGCGCCGGGGCCGCCCGCCGCGCCGCAACCAGACGCCGACCAGGAACGCCACTACGGCGGAGGTGCCGGCGATGGAGGTGCAGGCGGCCACGGCCAGGTCCCGCTGCCCGCTGACGAGACCTGGGGTACCGGCCATCAGCGCGGGGGCGGCGTAGGCGGTCAGCACCTCGCGCCACAGGATGAACGGCCGGGGCGGCCGGGTGCCTGCTCGATCGCGGCTGGTTCTGTCCTTCGTTGTGGGCATGCTGGCCTCTTTCTCGTACGTGCGAGGGAAGCGAAGGATCGTGGCGATGGGCGGGGGCGGGGCTGCAGGCCCATGCCGCCACCGATATAATTAGGCAGCTAACTACAAGATTAAAAAAGGGCCCGCCCTGAGGGCGGGACCAGAACGGCGGAGCGTGCGGTCAGTCGGCGACCAGGGCCGCGCTGCCGCGGACCACTCGGGCGAGCAGGTCCAGGAACACCGCGCGCTCCTCGGCGGAAAGGCCGCCCACCATCGCTTCGAGCCGCCTGAAGTGCTCTGGCGCCATGTCGCGCAGGAGCTGCGCACCACGCGCGGTCAGGATGGCCACGGTGCCCCGGCCGTCCTCCAGGGAGGGCCGGCGCGCGATCAGGCCTTCACGTTCGAGGCCGTCCAGCAGGCCGGTGACCGTGGCCCGGGAGACTCCGAGGTCGGCGGCGAGGCGCGACGGGGACTTCTCCCCGCCGTGGTCTTCGAGGTCGGCGAGCACTCGGTAGCGCCCCGTCGACAGGCCGAACCGGGCGAAGTGCACCTCGGCCATCCTGCCGACCCGCGCGCCCGCCGAGATCAGCCGCACCGCGACCAGCACCGCCTGCGGATCGACCTCCAGGCCGTAGTGCTCGACCTGCTTCCTGGCCTGGTCCAGCGTGGGCGCCTCGCCGTCGATGCCGTCGCTCTTCATGTAGGTAATATGGCGCCTAACTACTTGACCTGTCAAGGCCGGGGCTACCCGGGGGTAGGATTCCGCCGGGTCGGACGTCGCTCGTGGTTGCCGACGGAGTGGTACGTCACACGGGGCAACCCATGCCGTTCCACTGCGTCTTGACCTCCCGGGTGGGACTCCGCCCCACCCCCGCGTTCGAGAGGCTCTCCTTCATGCCCCTGGTCGGTTCCGGCTTCAGCGTCCTGTCCGAGGACTTCGCCGCCGCCCCCCACCGCCACTTCGCACGGCTGCGCGACGAGTCTCCGGTGCACTACGAGCCGTCGATCGACAGCTACTTCCTCTCCCGCCACGCCGACGTGAAGAGGGTGCTCACCGACCATGAGGCCTTCACCACCGCGACGTTGCAGGTGCGCGCCGAGCCGGTGATGCGCGGCCCGGTCCTCGCCCAGATGACCGGGGCCGAGCACACCGCCAAGCAGAAGATCTTCGTCCGCGGCTTCACCGGACATGCCCTGCGGGACCAGACGCGTGCCATCCGCGCGAACGCCTCGGAGCTGATCGCCCCGTTCCTCCCGAGGGGGCGGGTGGACCTCGTCAACGACTTCGGCAAGCCGCTCGCCGTGCGCGCGACGCTCGACGTCCTCGGCCTGGACAAGCGGGACTGGCGGCAGGTGGCCGAATGGCACAGCGGGGTAACCGAGTTCATCACCAGCATCGCCCTCACTCCCGAGCGCCGTCGGCACTGCCTGGACCGGGCCGAAGAGCTGGAGGCGTACCTCCTCCCCGTCATCGAGCACCGGCGCCGGCAGCCGGGCGAGGACCTGATATCGGAGCTGTGCACCGCCGAGTTCGACGGGGCCGCCATGACCAACAGTGAAGTCCACGCGCTGATCGTCAACGTGCTCGTCGCCGCGACCGAGCCCGCCGACAAGACGCTCGCCCTGCTCTTCAGGCACCTGATCGACCACCCCGGGCAGCTGGCCCGGGTGCGAAGCGACCCGGCCCTGTTGCCCGCCGCGATCGCCGAGACCCTGCGCTACACGCCGCCCGTCCAGCTCATTCCCCGCCAGGCGGAGCGGGAGACCGTGCTCGGCGGTACCACCCTCCCGGCCGGCGCCACGGTCTTCTGCATGATCGGCTCGGCCAACCGCGATCCGGGCGCCTTCGCCGCCCCGGACACCTTCGACATCGACCGTCCCGACCTGGGCGCCGCCCGCTCCTTCACCGCTGCCGCCCAGCACCTGGCCTTCGGTACCGGACTCCACCAGTGCGTCGGAGCCGCCTTCGCCCGCGCGGAGATCGAGACCGTCGCCGCGCTGCTCCTGCCCCTGCTGGAGCAGGTCCGGTACAGCCCCGGCTTCCGCTACCGGGAGACCGGCCTCTACACCCGCGGCCCCGCCTCCCTGTCCCTCGACTTCACCCCCGTCCACGGAGCCGACGGCGCCCGCCGCGGCTGACGCCCCGCACACCCGAACCCCCGTAACCCCGAACCCCCGTAACCCCGCACACGGAGAAGACAAGAATGCCGCCGACCGACATCACCCGGGCCATCAACGACCTGCTGTTCACCCCGGACCTCGGCCTCGACGAGGCCCTCGACCGGCACTTCGCCCCGGACTACCGCCAGCGCACCGACGGCGTCTGGACCGACCGGACGGAGTTCACCCAGCACATGACACGGCTGCGCTCCCTGATCCTCAGCGGGCACATCGAGGTCCATGACGAACTCCGCGACGGATCGCGCTACGCCGACCGCCACACCGTCACGGTCACCCGGCACAACGGCCGCACCTCCCGCACCGAGGTGTACCTCTTCGCCGAACTCGCCCCCGACGGACGCTTCCAGCGCGTGGAGGAGACCACCCTGCTCGTCACCGGTGACCCCGACGACGAGAACCTGGGACACGTCCGGTGACCCGGAACGGGCCCGTCCTGCCGAACGGGCCTGCCGAGGGAACGAGTTGAGGAGCCGGAGGGCCGGCACCGCACGTGCGCGTGCCGGGCAATGAGGACAGGGGGAGCCGTCATGGTGTCCGTAGGAGAGAGACTGAGCAACGCGCGGGTCCGGGCCTTCATCGGCCGGGACGAGCAACTCGCGCGTTTCGGGAAAGCGTTGGGGGGCGATCCGCAGGCGCCGTTCGCGTTCTACGTGTTCGGGGCGGGCGGGATCGGGAAGTCCACGCTGCTGCGCCGGCTCTCGGACCACGCCCGTACGGCGGGCCGGCAACTCGTCGAACTGGACGGCCGCTTCGTCAGCAGGGACCCGGCCGATTTCGAACGCGCGGCCGCACCCTTCCTCGACGTGCCCGGCACGGTCCTGGTCGTGGACTCCTTCGAGCACTGCCAGTGGCTGGAAAGCTGGCTGTGGCACCACTTCCTGCCGCGCGCGGCGGACGGCGCCCTGGTCGTCCTGGCCGGCCGGCTCGCACCGCAGCCGCAGTGGACCGCCGACCCCGCCTGGGCCGGGCTCCTGCACGTGACCGAACTGGAGCCCTTCTCCGAGGAGCAGGCACGGAGCATGCTGGCCGCGTCCCGGCTCCGACCCGAGATGCGCGGCCGGGTGATGCGCTTCGCCGGAGGCAACCCCCTGGCCCTGTCGCTCGCGGCAGCCGCGGGGCCGGCGGGCTGCGGCGGGGAGGAGACCTGGACCCCGTCGGCGGACGTCCTGCGCACCCTGCTGGCGGGGCTGATCGGTGAGGTGCCCACCGCCGCCCACCGGCGCGCCCTGGAGGTGGCGGCGCAGGCGTACACGACCTCCGAGGAACTCCTCTCCGCGGTGCTCCCCGAGGAGGACGCCCACCTCCTCTTCTCCTGGCTGCGGGACCTGCCCTTCATCGAGTCCACGCACCGCGGGCTCCACCCGCACGACGCCGCGCGCGAGACCCTGGCCGCCGACCTGCGGTGGCGGGCGCCCAGCACCTTCACGGCGACGCGCCGGCGGATGGCGGAGGAGTACCTGCGCGTCCTGCGGGAGGCGCCGGAGGAACGGGTCTGGACCGTCACCGACGAACTCTTCTACCTCTTCCGGGACGGCGCGACCCTGGCCCGGCTGCGCACCTGGTCCCGTGAGAACGAGGTGCACGACCGCCCCCTGCACCCGGGCGACCTGGCGGTCGTCCTGCGCATGGCGGCGGAGACCGAGGGGCCGGACTCCGCGGAACTGGTCCGCTACTGGGCGCAGCGCCAGCCGGAGGCCTTCAGCGTCTACCGGCTCGTGAGCACGGGCCGCATCGTGGCGTTCACCGCCCGGCTCGCCCTGTCCGCCCCGGCCGACCCCCAGGACGTGGCCACCGATCCGGTCGTCGCCGCGGCCTGGGCGCACACCGAGGCCACCGCTCCGGTGTCCGCCGGCGAGCACATCGGCATCAGCCGGTTCTCGATCTACCCGGAGCACTACCAGGTCCCCTCGCGGGTCATCGACCTGAGCAGCTCCCGCGCCCAGGCGGAATCCGCCCGTGCCCGCGGTCGCGCCTACGGTTTCGCCGTCTTCCGCGACGCCGAGACCTGGGGCGCGCGCGTCAGGGGCACGCTCGGCGACACCGGAGCGCGCCCCCGGGTGGGCGAGTACACCTACGGCGTGTTCGGCGTCGACTGGCGCCGGGAACCCGTGGAGACCTGGATCCGGCGCTTCATATCGGCCACGGAGCAGCCGGTCCCCTCGGGGCCCGCGCCCGGCGCGCTCGCCTCGCGCGCCGCCTTCGACCAGGCCGTGCGCGAAGCGCTGACGCACTGGCGCAACCCGGCCGCCTTCGCCGCGGGCGCACTGCTGCGAGCCCGCCTCGCCGACGGATTCGGTGATCCCCCGAAGGAGTTGCGCGCCCTGCTGGGCCGGACCGTGGACGGCCTCGCCGGCGACCCGCGCGGTGTACGGGCCCGTGAGGCCCTGACCGCCGGCTACTTCTCCGGCGCACCCACGCAGGAAGCCGCGGCCCGCCGCCTCGCACTGCCCTACGGCACCTACCGGCGCCACCTGCGCCAGGGCCTCGACCTGCTGTGCGAGGCCCTGTGGCAGCAGGAACTGGACGGTCCGCGCAAGGCCCCGTAGCGCGAGCCGGTCCGGAACCGCCGGAAGTCCACTCCCCCGCCAACGCAGGTGCGTACGGCGGCCGGTGGACAGCGGCGGACAGGAGTGGACAGGGCCGGCCCCGCTTCCGGTCTGGAGAGTGGACAGCGTTCCGCACGAGTCTGTGCGTCATGAACCTCCCCCACGCACCGACCGCTCCGGCACAGCCCGTGCCCCGGACCGGAGCCGCACTCGCGGCGCTCGCCGCGGCCCAGTTCACGGTCATGGTCGCCACCTCGAACGTGAACGTGGCGCTCCCGCGGATCGCCGCCGGGATCGGGCTGTCGGACGGCGCCACCACCTGGGTGGTCAATGCCTACGGCCTGGCCTTCGGGGCCCTGCTCCTCGCGGGCGGCCGGGCCGCCGATCTCCTCGGGCGCCGCCGGGTGCTGCTCCTCGGTCTGGGACTGTTCGCCGTGGCCTCGCTGGTCGCGGGACTGGCCGCATCCGCGGGCGTGCTGATCGCGGCACGCGCCGTTCAGGGCCTCGGGGCCGCGGCCATCGCCCCGGCGGCACTCGCCCTGGCACTGGCCCTGATCCCGCCCGGGCCCGGACGGAGCAGGATCCTGGGGGTATGGGGTGCGGTCTCCGGTGCGGGAGCCGCGGGCGGTGTCCTCCTGGGTGGCGCCCTGACCCAGGCATGGGGCTGGCCCTGGATCTTCCACTCGGTGGCATTCGGGACGGCACTGGTCCTGGTCACCGTGGTGGTATCCGTTCCGCGGAGCGCCGAGCGGGCGACCGGACGGTTCGACCTGCTGGGCACCGCCGCCGTCACCGTCGCCCTCACCTGTCTGGTCTGGGGTCTGACCACGGCACGCGGGACCGGCTGGACCGACGTACGGGTGCTGGCCGCACTCGGCGGCTCCTTCCTGCTCCTGGCGGCCTTCGCCCTGATCGAGATCCGCAGACCGGACGCGCTGCTGCCGCCGCGCCTGTTCGCCACCGGCCGGGTCGCCGCGGGAAACCTGCTGATGGCCCTGCTGGGGTCCGTGTGGATCGCCCTGTTGTTCTTCCTGCCGCTCTACCAGCAGCAGGTGCTCGGCCAGGGCCCCCTGCTCACCGGGCTCGGCCAACTCCCGCTCGCCGCCGCCAACATCATCGGCTCGTCCCTGGCGCCCCGGATCTCCCGGCGCCTCGGCGCCACCGCGACACTGACCGCGGCCCTGCTCACGGAGGCCCTGGGTCTGCTGTGGCTGTCCCGGATCAGTGCCCACGGCAGCTACGCCACGGACGTGCTCGGCCCGAGCATCCTGGTCGGCCTGGGCCTGGGCATCGCCTTCGTCCAGCTCACCGCGCTCGCCGTGGAGGGTGCACCGGCGCGGGACGCGGGGCTGGCCGGCGGCCTGGTGAACACGACGCGCCAGGTCGGAGGCGCGATCGGGCTGGCCGCCCTGGCAACGCTCTCGGGCTCCGTCACCGCGCACGCCGCCACCCACCAGCCTCGCCTGGAGGCGCTCACCAGCGGCTACCGCACCGCGTTCACGCTCTCCGCCTCGGTCGTCGCCGGCACCGCGCTCCTGGCCCTGTTCCTCGCCCGCCGGGCCGGACTCGCAGGCCCGTCCGAAGCGGCTGCCACCGCCCTCCCGTCACCCGACGGCGCGGAGCTCGCCCGCCTTTCCCGAACCGCCTGAACTCGCCGAACCGGCCGGACCGATCTTCCGGCGCCAACGCCGGAGCGAACCCACCATCCCCACCACCTTCACCATCCCCGTCACGACAGGAAGCACCGCCATGGTCACCATCGACGAAACCGCCCCCGTCATCGTCCGCCTGAGCACCACGATCGCCGCCACCCTCGCGACGGTGTGGGCCCTGCACACCGATGTCGAGGACTGGCCCGCCTGGAACCCGGACATCACCCGCGCCGAGCTCGACGGCCCCCTGCTGCCGGGGAGTTCCTTCAGCTGGCAGACGCACGGCTTGGATATCACCTCCACCGTGCTCGAACTGGTGCCCGGCGAACGGAGCGTGTGGGGCGGCCCCACCAGCGGCATCGACGGCATCCACGTATGGACGTTCGAGCAGAGCGGCGACCACGTCACCGTCCACACCGAGGAGTCCTGGAGCGGCGCCCCCGTCGACGCCGCGACGGAGCAGCTCGCCAAGGCCCTCCACGACTCCCTGGAGAGCTGGCTCTCCCACCTCAAGACCCGGGCTGAGCAGACCGTCTGACTCACCGTCATTCCAAGATCCGCGCATACACCGGAAGAGGTTTCGCCATGACGTCCGACAAGCCGTACCTGAACGGCCACTACACCCCCGTCACCGACGAGGTCACCGCCACCGACCTCCGTGTCGAGGGCACCCTGCCCCCCGAGTTGACCGGCCGACTGCTCCGCAACGGACACAACCCGAAGCCCGGGGTGACCCCGACGCACTGGTTCAAGGGCAGCGGCATGGTCCACGGGATCCGGCTGCGCGAGGGCCGGGCGGAGTGGTACCGCAACCGCTGGGTCCGCACACCCGCGCTGGAGGGTGCCCCGTACATGACGGAGAACGGCCCCGACCTGACGGCCAGCACCGCCGGCACGCACGTCATCGAACACGCCGGACGCCTGCTGGCCCTGTGCGAGTCGAACCTCCCCTTCGAGCTCACCCCTGAGCTGGAGACCATCGGGGTCCACGACTTCGGCGGCAAGCTGCGGACCGCGATGACCGCGCACCCCAAGGAGGACCCGGCGACGGGTGAACTCCACTTCTTCGGGTCCTCGCCGTTCCCGCCCTTCCTGACCTACTACGTCGCCGACGCCAAGGGCGAGATCGTCGACAGCGCCGAGGTTCCGGGGGCGACCGCCGCCCTCAAGCACGACTTCGCGCTCACCCGCCACCACGTGGTCTTCGTCGAGGGCAACGTGACCTTCGATCCGACCGACCACTCCGGCATCCCCTACGGCTGGAGCGATCAGCAGCCCTCCCGCATCGGCGTCATGCCCCGCGGCAACGACGGCGCCCGCCGTCTCCGCTGGTTCACCATCGAACCGGGCAACATGCTGCACGTCGCCAACGCCTACGAGGACGGCCGGGGCCGCATCGTCCTGGAAGGTCCCACCGTGGACCGGGAGGGGTTCCAGCTGTCCTGGAACTGGTGGGCCGGCAACCCCGTGCGGGGCACCGAGCCCGTCTCCCGCTCCTTCTCGCGCCGCTGGGTCGTCGACATGGCCTCCGGCAGCGTCGACGAGCAGATCACCGACGACCTTCCCGTGGAATTCCCCACCCTCAACGAGGACTACCTGGGCGTCGAGAACCGCTACCAGTACGCCGTCTCCTTCCCCGACGAGAAGGGCTTCGGCGGCTACGGCCTGGTCAAGTACGACCGCGCCACGGGGGCCCGTCGGATCCACGAGGTCGGCGACGCCCGGATGCCCAGTGAGGCCGTCTTCGTCCCCGCGGCCGGGTCCGCCAACGAGGACGACGGCTACCTCCTGACCGTCGTCTCCGACCTCAAGCAGAACGCCTCGCAGCTGCTGGTCCTCGACGCCTCCGGCCTGGACCGGGTCGCCACCGTCCACCTGCCGCACCGGGTGGGCGCCGGACTCCACGGCTCCTGGCTCCCCGACACCGAGACCGACAACGCCCGCGTGGACATCGGAGGCTGATCAGCCCGAGAGGTGAGGAGGTGAGGCCGGCCCGCGGAGGTTTCACGGGCCGGCCTCACCCCGTACACCCCGTGGAACGTGCCGGCGCGGATCGTGCACATCAGCCCTGATTCAACGACTCTCCGCGCGGGGGATCGGCCCCTCCGACCGGACCGCGAGCAAGGTCTACCCGGGCACGGTCCTGGTCACGGCCGCCAACACCACGGGCTCCGCCCACCAGACCATGACCATCACCTACAACCCGTACCAGGGCAAGGACCGTCCGGCCGTCGGGTTCCCGCCACGCCGGTTTCCGCTGTTCCCCTCCTACCGGATTACCGCCCTCCGTCAACCGTTGCGAAACGGTCATGGATCGTTCGCTGGCCCCGGGGCAATACTGCGAGGACACCGCGGTGCCTTCTTCCCGTCGGTGATCGCTTGTCTTCCAGGGGGAATTGACGTGCGTACACCTCGTTTCCGGAGATCGGGGGTGGCTGCCTCGGCAGCCGTCGCCGCCATCGCGCTCGCGGCGGGTCTCACCACACCCGTCGCCGCCGCGGCCACGACCGGCAGCTCCGAAGTCCAACCGGGTCAACAGCCCGCCGGGCAGGGGTTCACCCAGCTGACCCTGATCACGGGGGACCTGGTCACCGTGGACCCCGAAGGCCGTCCGGTCGGCTTCGCCCCGGCCAAGGGCCGGGAGAAGATACCCGTGTCGGTCCGCCGGGACAAAGGGGGCAGCAGCCTCGTCCCGCTCGACGCCCGGCACCTGATCGAGTCCGGCCGGCTCGATCCCCGCCTCTTCAACCTCACCGAACTCTCCCGCCCCGAGTACCGCAAGGCCCGGGGCGACCAACTGAAGCTGATCGTCCGCTACGACGGCTCCGCCCCGGCCGCCAAGTCGGCTCTGCGGTCTGCGGGCGGCCCGCGCGTGGACCGTACGTACGGACTGCTCAACGCGGAGGCCGTGACCGCCACTCCGGCGGGTGCCGCCGCGCTCTGGAAGGGGCTCACCGGCCGGCAGGGAGGCGCCGCCCCGCCGGCCGCCCCCTCCGGCATCGCCTCCGTCTGGCTCGACGGCATCCGCACCGCCGGCCTGGACAGGAGCACGCGCCAGATCGGCGCCGACAAGGCCTGGGCCGCCGGGTACGACGGCACCGGCGTGAAGATCGCCATCCTCGACACCGGCATCGACACCGGCCACCCCGACCTCGCCGGCCGGGTCGTCGCCGCGGCGGACTTCTCCGAGTCCGGCAGCACGGCGGACCGCTTCGGCCACGGCACCCACGTCGCCTCCATCGCCGCCGGTACGGGGGCCAAGTCGGGCGGGAAGTACAAGGGCGTCGCGCCGGGGGCCAAGCTGCTCAACGGCAAGGTTCTCGGCGACGAGGGCTACGGCAGCGACTCCGGCATCCTGGCCGGCATCGAGTGGGCCGTCGCGCAGGGCGCCCAGGTGGTCAACCTGAGCCTCGGCGCGCCCGACGCGCCCGGGATCGACCCGATCGAAGCCGCCGTGAACCAGCTCTCCGCCGACAAGGGCGTCCTCTTCGCCATCGCCGCCGGCAACGACGGGAAGTCCGGGCCGGGCACGATCGACTCCCCCGGCAGCGCCGACGCCGCCCTCACCGTGGGCGCCGTCGACAAGGCCGACGTCCTCGCCGACTTCTCCGGCACCGGCCCCCGCGCCGGCGACGGAGCCGTCAAACCCGATGTCACGGCCCCGGGCGTGGGCATCACCGCGGCCGCGGCCGTCGGCAGCGCCATCGAACGCCAGGTCGGCCAGAACGCGGCGGGCTACCTCACCCTCTCGGGCACCTCCATGGCCACCCCGCACGCGGCCGGCGCCGCCGCCCTGCTCAAGCAGCAGCACCCGAAGTGGACCGGTGCCCAGATCAAGGGCATCCTCACCGGCTCCGCCGAGCCCGGCCCCTACAACGCCTTCCAGCAGGGCACCGGCCGCATCTCGGTCGGTCAGGCGCTCGGCCAGTCCGTCGTCGCCGAACCCCAAGCGCTGGCCTTCGCCAACGCCCTGTGGCCGCACGAGGACGACGCCCTCGTCACCCGCAAGGTCACCTACCGCAACCTGGGCACCGCCCCGGTCACCCTGAAACTGTCCGCCACGGCAACCGGCCCCGACGGGAAGCCCGCCCCGGCCGGTTTCCTCGCCTTCGCCCGACCGAGCCTCACCGTCCCCGCCGGCAAGACCGCGTCGGTGGACCTCACCCTGAACACCCGGCTCGGCGGCTCCGTCAACGGCCGGTACACCGGGCAGGCGGTGGCGACCGCGGCCGGGCAGAGCGTCCGTACGGCGGTCGTCGCCGATCGCGAGGTCGAATCGTACGAGGTGACCATCCGCCACATCGGCCGGGACGGCAAGCGGCCGGCCGGCTACTTCAGCAGCCTTCAGGGCGTGAGCGGGCTGGCCACCGGCCGGAGCTTCAGCAACCACGAGGGCTCCGACTCCCAGACCGTCCGCGTCCCCAAGGGCAGCTACATGCTCGACTCCCAGCTCCTGGCCGACCCGGAGAACGCCGAGGAGGGCCTCGACTGGATCTCCCAGCCCCGCCTCGACGTCACCCGCAACACCACGGTCACGGTCGACGCCCGCACCGCCAAGCCGGTGGACATCACGGTGCCCTCGGACCCGGCCGTCATCGGGTTCATCACCCCCAGCTACGAGTTGCGCGTCGGCGGCGTCGGCTACACCTTCGGATGGTGGCTCTACGCCGGAATCCCCCTGCGCACCCGCGGCCAGGGACCCGAGCCGGTCGCGGGAAGCACCCTGACCCAGCGGTGGGACAAGCACGCGGTGTCCGAGACGGAGGAGTACCACACCACGCTCGGCGGCCCGGTGCGCACGCTTGCCACCGGCTACACCCGCCATCTGAAGGCCTCCGACCTGGCCACCGTGACCGTCGACCACGGCGCCTCGGTCCCTGACAAGGAAGGCGTCGTACGAGCGGTCGGCCGGCTTCCGGGCAACAACGGCCCGAGCTCCATGTGGCAGCCGCGGCTCCTGCCGAACACGGTGACGCTGCACCTCTCCTCGGTCGACGGAGTGAAGTGGGACCTGTCCGCCTCCCAGTTCGGCCTGGACGCGAACGGCTATCAGGTCGCGGAGACCTCCTACGCCGTCGAACGCGCCTACGCGGGCGGTCGCACCCACCGGGAACGCTTCAACACCGCCGCCGCCGGGCCCCGGGTGGACACCGCGGCGGGACTCGGCCTCTACCGCAAGGGCGACCGGATCTGGGGCACGTTGCCGCTGCTCGCGGACGGCGCCGGGCACGACGGCACCGGCTTCCACGCCAAGGGCAGGACCGTGCTCTACCGCAACGGGGTCGTCGTCGGGAACCAGGATGCCGAACTCCGCGACGCCAAGCCCTTCGCCGTCGCCTCCGGTGAGGCCTCCTACAAGCTGGTGGCCTCCTCCACCCAGTCCGAGACCGTCAGCCGCACCTCGTCCAAGGTGACCGCGACCTGGTGGTTCCGCTCCGGCACCACCCCGACCGGCACCCCGGCCCAAATCCCCGCCTCCGTCGTCCGGTTCGCACCTCCGACACGTCTGGACGGGACCGTCAACGCGGGCCACCCGCTCCGGGTCCCCGTCACCGTCCAGGGCCCGGCGGCCGGCAAGGGGCTGAAGTCCCTGACGGTGTCCGTCTCCTACGACGACGGCTACACCTGGCAGACCCTGCCGGTCCAGGACGGGGCGGTCACCACGCAGACCCCGCCGGCGGGCGGCCACGCCTCCCTGCGCGGCACGGTGGTGGACACCGCGGGCAACAAGTCCGAAGTCACCGTCCTGCGCGCGTACTTGACCGACTGACCCGTACCGCACCTTGTGACGAGCCCGGAGGCCTCGCCTCCGGGCTCGTCACGACGACTGCCGGTGCGCCCCGCAGGGAAGCTTTCGGGTGGAGATCAGCGTCGAGAATGAGGGCCATGAGAACCCAGACCTTCACCATTCCCCCGGTGCGGACCGGCTTTCGCTGGCGCATCAACCCACACCACTCCGCCGAGATGGACGCCGACGCCAATGCGTGGGCCTTCGGGCTGTTCAGCGACGATCCGCGGGTGCCTGCACCGGTGCACGCCGACAACTACACGACGTGGGCGGCGCTGTGCTTCCCCGACGTGGGCCCCGACCTGCTGACCCGCTGGTGCCGCTTCAACGCGCTGTACACGGTCATGGAGAACAAGCAGGAGGCACTGTACGAGACGAGCGGCGCCGGCAGCGCCGAACGGCTGTGGGAACGCACGGTCACGCTGCTCTTCCGGCAGTCGCACGCCGACGACGTGTTCGCCGCCGGTGACTGGGGGGACGGACTGCCCCGCATCAACCTGACGGCGGCCATGACGATCGCCGAGACCCTCCCGGAGCCGCTGGCCCGGTACTTCCTGCGGCGCATCGCCTACATGGCGCAGGCCCAGCACCAGGAGGACCAGGTGATCCGCTCGCCCCGCATGGGCTGGGGAGAGTACCTGGAGTACCGGCACGTCAACTTCGGCGTCCCGCTGTTCACCGCGACCCTTCCCGCGTTGCTGGAGCGGAGCCTTTCCGCGGAGGAATGGGAATCGGCCGAGCGGGCGCAACTCGAGCGGCTGACCGCACATCACTGCTGCCTCGTGAACGACCTGTACTCGTTCCGGAAGGAATGGGACGACAGGAACGGAAAGAAGGCGCACGTCCAGGCCGTCTCGGTGCTGCAGCACGTGTACGGCCTGGGCATACAGGAAGCCCTGAACAGGCTCGTCGAGACGATAGAGGAGACGGAACGCCGGTTCGTCGCGCTCCGAGCGCGCTGGGCCCTCACACCGGGAGCCGACGAGTACTGCGACCGCCTCGAGGACATGAGCGCGGGGAACCTGCGCTACCACCAGACTTCGGCACGATTCCACGGGGACGGATTCGAGGGCGTGTTCACCGGCGGGGAACTTCAGGTGACCGGAGGAGGATCCGGACGGCCGTAACCGGTCATGGGGCCGCCTCCCGACGGGCTCCTCCGCCCCCGGTGCTCGGGCAGGATGGCCGGGTGCAGACATCGGAGTTGATCGCGAGGGCGGCCGGACTGTCCGATCGGGGCGCCCGGCGGATCCTCGGCATCGCCGGGCCCCCCGGCGCGGGCAAGTCGACCCTGGCGGCGCTGATCGCGGACGCGCTCGGGCCGGAGCGTGCCGTGGTGGTGCCCATGGACGGGTTCCACCTCGCGCAGGGCGAGCTGGACAGGCTCGGGCGGGCCCAGCGCAAGGGAGCCCCGGACACATTCGACAGTGCCGGATACCTCTGCCTGCTCCGCAGGCTGCGGGCACCCGGGGAACGCACCGTCTACGCACCGGCCTTCGACCGCTCGCTGGAGGAGCCGATCGCGGGCAGCATCGCCGTCGGCCCGGGCGTGCCCCTGGTGATCACCGAGGGGAACTACCTGCTGCACGAGGCGCCGGAATGGGCCCCCGTGAGGTCGCTCCTGGACCAGGCCTGGTATGTGGCGCCCGACGAGAGCCTGCGCGTGCGGCGCCTCGTCGACCGGCACGTCCGCCACGGCAAGGACCCGGAGTCGGCCCGCGCCTGGGTCGCCCGCTCGGACGAACCCAACGCCCTCCTCGTCGCCCGCGGCCGCCACCGCGCCGACCTCGTGGTCAACCCCGGCTGACGATCGGGGTACGTCGCTCCGGCACAGGGTGTGGCCCACGAGCGGGTGCTTCGCCGTGGGTGGCCGGAACTCGCCCGAGGTCGCGGCTCCGCCCCGTACCAGCTGGTAACTTGCGCGAGTTGATCATGCTTGCGGCCGCGGCCGGCCATGCTCCCGGCCCGCGCCGCCCCACCCCTCGTTCAAGGAACCACAGTGGCACGTACCGCCCGGACGACCTCCCTCGTCTCCACGTCCGCCCTCGCACTCGCCCTCTCCCTCCTCGGCGCCGCCGCCCCCGCGTCCGCCGCGGACGCTCCCACACCACACCTGGACTCGGTCGAGCAGACCTTGCGCCAGGTCTCGCCGGGCCTGGAGGGATCGGTGTGGGAACGCACGTCCGGCAACCGGCTCGGCTCGTCCGAGCCCGGGGGCGCCGACTGGCTGCTCCAGACGCCCGGCTGCTGGGGCGACGCCACGTGCGCCGACCGGCCCGGATCGCGCCGTCTTCTGGAGAAGACGCGCCAGGACATCGCCGAGGCCCGCCAGACGGTGGACATATCGACGCTGGCACCCTTCCCCAACGGGGGCTACCAGGAGGCGATCGTCGCCGGCCTCAGGGAATCGACCCGTAAGGGCAACCGGCTGAAGGTGCGCATCCTGGTGGGCGCCGCACCCCTCTACCACTCCACGGTGATCCCGTCGTCCTACCGGGACGAGCTGCTCGCGCGGCTCGGCCCGGCCGCCGCGGGCAGCATCACGCTCAACGTGGCCTCGATGACCACCTCGAAGACCGCCTTCTCCTGGAACCACTCCAAGCTCGTGGTGGTGGACGGCAGTTCGGTCATCACGGGCGGCATCAACAGCTGGAAGGACGACTACCTCGACACCACCCACCCGGTGAACGACGTCGACCTCGCGCTCTCCGGGCCCGCGGCGGGCTCGGCCGGCCGCTACCTCGACTCCCTCTGGGACTGGACCTGCCGGAACAAGAGCAGTTGGAGCGCGGTCTGGTTCGCCGCCTCGCCCGGCGCGGACTGCATGCCCTCCCTGCCCCGGCCCGCCTCGCCGCAGGGCGGGGGCGACGTGCCCGCGCTCGCCGTCGGCGGACTCGGTGTGGGCATCCGCCAGAACGACCCCGCCTCCCCGTTCCGCCCGGTGCTGCCGACGGCCGGCGACACCAAGTGCGGGATCGGCCTGCACGACTACACCAACGCCGACCGGGACTACGACACGGTCAACCCGGAGGAGAGCGCCCTGCGGGCCCTCGTCTCCAGCGCGAGCTCGCACATCGAGATCTCCCAGCAGGACGTGCACGCCACCTGCCCGCCGCTGCCCCGCTACGACGTACGCCTCTACGACGCCCTGGCCGCGAAGCTCGTCTCCGGGGTCAAGGTCCGCATCGTCGTGAGCGATCCGGCCAACCGCGGCACGATCGGCAGCGGCGGCTACTCGCAGATCAAGTCGCTCTCCGAGGTGAGCGACGCCCTGCGCGGCCGGGTCACGGCCCTGACGGGTGACGGCGCCCGGGCGCGGACGGCCCTGTGCGAGAACCTTCAGCTGGCCACGTTCCGCGCGTCCGACGCGCCGACCTGGGCCGACGGCAAGCCGTACGCCCAGCACCACAAGCTCGTCTCGGTCGACGGCGCCGCCTTCTACATCGGCTCCAAGAACCTCTACCCCTCCTGGCTGCAGGACTTCGGCTACGTCGTCGAGAGCCCGGCCGCGGCCGCGCAGCTGAAGAGCGATCTGCTGGACCCGCAGTGGCGCTACTCGCAGGCCACCGCGACGTACGACCACACCCGCGGCCTCTGCCAGGGCTGACGTCCGCGCTCCACGGCGTGGCCCGGGCCGAGGGCTTGCCCCACGGCGACCCCCCTCGCCGCGCGCTGGAGGTGGAGGGACGGAAGCGTTCGATCTCCACCCGTCTCTCCACCCCTGGGTCCAGGCGTCGGGAGCCGCCTCACAGCAGGCTTGGGGGCATGACAACGACCGAGTGGATCACCGACATCGCCCTCCTCCTGATCGTCTTCCGCCAGCTCCGGGAAGGCCGCCTCGACCTCAGGTCCTTCCTGATCCCGCTGGGCATCGTGGCCTTCGTGGCCTACTCCTACCTGGACACCATCCCCACCGCCGGCAACGACCTGGTGCTGATCTCGGTCCTGGTCGCCGTGGGCGCCGCGCTCGGCATCGCGGGCGGCGTCTACACCCGGGTCCGTACGGTCGGGGAGCACGTCCTGGTCAAGGCCGGTGCGGTGGCGGCGATCCTGTGGGTCGTGGGCATGGGGGCGCGGATGGGCTTCCAGCTGTGGGTCGAGCACGGCGGCGGCGCGGCCGATGTCGCCCGGTTCAGCGCCGCGCACCAGATCACCAGCGACAAGGCCTGGGTGGCGGCCTTCGTGCTGATGGCCCTCACCGAGGTGGTCACGCGGCTGGCGACGATCTTCATCCGGAGCCGCAGCCTCACGGTGGCCCGCCCCGCGCCCGTGCTCAACCGTACGGTGTGACCGTGCAGTATGTTCTGCGCATGCCCCCGACGAAGACCCCTCCGCCTCCGGGAACGGCACCGTCCCCGGAGGCGGAGGTGCGTCCGGTTCCGGGACAGGACCCGAGGGTCCGGTGGGCCCTGACCCTGGCGGTCGTCGTTGTCGGAGCCGTGACGATCCGGCCCATGGGCTTCAGCGGCCGGGGGCTGGCCGTCGCCGTCCTCTTCGTGGTCAGCGTGGCCGCCCTGCTGGCCCGGGGCCTGCCCGAGAACCCGGCGACCCAGCGGTTCGCCCCCGCCTGGCTGACCGGCGGTGTCATCGCCGCGGCCGCCCTGATCGGCCTCAGCAGCAGCGGTACGGCCTACCTCTTCGCGTTCTTCCTGGCCGGCCACGCCGGATACCGGCTGGAGACCAAGTGGGCCCTGGCGCTCGCGGGACTCTGCAGCACGCTCTGCGCCGGCGCCATCTACCTCGGTACCGGGCCGGAGCAGCAGCAGCTGCCGTGGCTGCTCGGCCTGGCCACCGGCACTCCGGTGCTGGTCGGCATCCTCAACCGCAGCCAGCGCCAGGCGGTACGGGCGGCGCTCGCGGCGTCCGAGTCCGCCGAACGCGCCGCCCGGGCCGAGGCGCGGACGGCCGTGCTGAGCGAACGCGGCCGGATCGCCCGGGACGTGCACGACGTACTGGCACACTCGCTGGCCGGGATCAACATGCAGCTGGAACTGGCCGACGCGCTGATCGACACCGGCGACCTGGAGAAGGTCCGGGAAGCCAATGCCAAGGCCCACGCCCTGGTCAAGGAGAGCCTGAAGCAGGCCCAGTGGACCGTGCACGCCCTCCGCGAGGACGCGCTGCCGCTGGTGGAGAGCCTGACCGCGATGGTCGGATCCGCGGGCGGCCAGGCCGGCCTCACCGTGACCGGTACGGTCCGCGAACTCCCCGCCCGAGTGACCCAGAACCTCCTGCGGATCGCCCAGGAGGCCCTGACCAACGCCGCCCGGCACGCGCCGGGGGGCTCGGTCCGGGTGGAGCTGGGCTTCGCCGCCGCATCGGTGACACTGGGGATCCGCAACGGCCCCGGCACGCGCCCGGCGAGCGCGGGGCCCGGAAGCGGGATGGGCCTGATCGGAATGCGCGAACGCGTCGCGCTACTGGACGGAACCGTCACCGCCGGCCCGGTCACCGAAGGGCCGGAGCGGGGCGGATGGCATGTGGAGGCGTTGATCCCGGGATGAGCGAACCGACCGAGGAACGTCGCAGGTTGAGGGTGGTCGTGGCCGACGACCAGGCCGCCGTCCGGGAACCGCTCGCCGCGGTACTGGGCCTCGCCGAGGACATCGACGTCGTGGCGGCCGCCGCCGACGGGACGGAGGTGCTGGCGGCCGTCGCCGCCGGGCCGGTGGACGTCGTGCTGATGGACCTCAGGATGCCCGTCATGGACGGGATCGAGACGACCCGCCGGCTGGGCGAGCAGTACCCGCAGGTGGCGGTGGTCGTGCTCACCACCTTCGCCGACGACGACTCGATCCTGGGCGCACTGGGCGCGGGAGCCCGCGGATACCTGACGAAGAACGCGGGACGCAAGGACATCACCCGCGCCATCCGGGCCGCCGCCGCGGGTCAGTCCGTACTCGACCGCGAGGTACAGGACCGGCTGCTCGCCACCGTCAGGAACACGGCCGCGGCCCCGCAGGCCCCCGTGCCGGGCTCCGCCCTGCCCGAGGACCTCACGCGCCGCGAACGCGAGGTCCTCGCGCTGATCGGCCAGGGCCTGCCCAACCGGGGAATCGCCGAGAAGCTCTTCGTCAGCGAGGCCACCGTGAAGACCCACATCAACAACCTGTTCGCCAAAGCGGGCATCCCGGACCGGGCGGCGGCCGTCCGGCGGGCCATCGAAGCGGGCCTGGCCTGACCCGGTCTACCGGGTGGACCGGGATGCCGGGGGTTCAGCCGGTTTCCCGGGCTCCTTCCGGACGTGCCGGGGGCGCTTCGGGGTCGGGGTCCGTGAGCTCCGGTTCCAGGCCCTCCGTCACCGTCGTGGGACGGCGTCCGGTATCGGCCCGCCAGGCTTCGAAGGCCAGTGTCGTCGCGGTGACCACGGCGATCCCCAGGAGCCAGCCGCCGGCGACGTCGCTGACCCAGTGGACCCCCAGGGCGACGCGGGTGTAGCCGACGCCCGCCACGGTGAGCAGCGCGAGCGCCCAGGGCAGTGGGCGCCACCTGGGCGGCACCAAGGGCAGCAGGACCAGCAGCAGGACGGCGCACGAGGTGGTGGCCGTCATCGCGTGTCCGGAGGGGAAGGAGAACCCGGGCGCGTGGGCGACTGGATCCGGCAGGTGCGGGCGCGCCCGCTCGACGGCGGTCTTGACCAGGAGCCCGATCAGGCCGCCTGCGACCGCCGTGACGGAGGCCCAGGCCGCGAGCCGCCAGGCCCGCCGGCTCACCAGCCACACCACGAGCACGGCCACCAGCAGGCGCATGGTCACCGGATCCCACACCCCTTCCGAGAGGACGCGCAGGAAGCGCACCGCGTCGGGGTGGGCGAGCGCGGCGGTGTGCAGGCGCTCGGCCGTCGCCCGGTCCAGCCGGTGCAGCGGAGGCCACTGGGACTCCACCAGGACCAGGGCGAGCGCGAAGGGCACGGAGGCGAGGGCGGTCGCGACGGCGGCGAGTGCGAGTCTGGCGCCGAACGTGGCGTCCGTCCCGGCGTGCCTCTTCAGCAGGCTCCGTAGGGGGCTTCGTGCGGGACCGTCTGTGCGCCGTGCCATGGTGCCGGGTTCCTCTCGTGGGCCGGTTGCGGGCTCCGGCCGCCAGTCGAAGGGGTGGAGGGATGGGGATGGGGGATGCAGGAAGAACGGGGGTGTCAGACGCCGGGGTCGGCCGTGACGGGCTCGTGCACACCCGCCCTCACGGCTTCCAGCTGGGCCGCGAAGGAGAGGCCTAGGAAGAGCGCCATCGAGGTGAGGTAGGACCAGAGCAGCAACGACACGATCGCGCTGAGGGGCCCGTAGACGCTGGTGAACGAACTGCTTTCGCCGATGTACAGGCTCAGGGCCCATGTCGCCAGGTTCCACAGCACCAGGTGGACGACGGCGCCGAAGGCCAGCCAGGTGTAGCCGGGCTGACGGCGGCGCGGGGAGAGGCGGAAGATCGCACTGGTGGCGAGGACGGCGAGCAGGATGCCGACGGGCCAGCGGAGAACGTCCCAGGCCCGCACCGTGGTGGGAGAGAGCCGGTAGACCTCGCCCAGCGCATGGGTGAGGTGCGTGCCGAGCACGGTGAGGATGAAGCTGAGTCCCAGGGGGAGTCCCGCGAGCGCCGACATCACGAGGCCGCGGGTGTACTTCTTGAGGAAGGGCCGGTCCCGCTCGTTGCCGTATATGCGGTTGGCTCCCCGTTCGACCTGGCAGAGGCTCGTGGTGACGTTGACCAGTGAGAACAGCAGGCCCAGCCACAGCGCCGCCTGGCCGCCGTCGCCGGCATGGCGTCTGCTTTCGCTGAGCGCATCGTCCACGACGGCCTGGCCGGGCCCGCTGGTGAGCCCGCGGATGGTCAGCTCGACCACGCGGCCCGCGTCCTCGGTGTGCAGGACACCGGACAGCCCGACGGCGGCGATGGCCAGCGGGACGATGGACAGGACCGTTTGCAGGGCGAGCGCGCGGGCGTGGCTGAAGCCGTCCGCGTAGCGGAACCGCACGAAGGAGTCGCGTGCGAGGCGCCAGCTGCCGTAGCGCCGCAGCGCCGTCCACGCCTCGTCGGCGGACAGTTCCTCACCACTCACGTCGTGCTGCTGCGGTACCCGCCGCGCCGTGCCCATCGCGTTCCTGCCTTCTCGTGGAGCCTGCGAAACCTGCGAAACCTGCGGAACCAGACCCACCGCGACCCCCGAGCGCGCAGGGCCCGCAACCCGTACGCGGACGGCCTCGCCTCAGGGCGTCGGGCCGGGAGCCGACGGAAGGGGTGCGGGCCGGTCGGTGCACGCACCGGCCTCTTCCGCGGCGGCGGGCGCCCCGGGCGCGCGGGGCAGGTACACCCTCAAGGCGCCCGGCTCGACTTCCGCGGTGAGGCGGACTCCGTCGCGCACGGCATCGCCGTCGAGTTCGCGCGGCTGGGGCACGGCGCAGCGGACCTCGATCCGGGTGGCGGTGAAGTACTCCAGCGCTCCCCCGGCTTCGCTGCGCCCCGGCGTCCCGCCCCCGGGCCCGGTGACGGCTCCCGCTCCGGTGGGCGCCGGCACGCCGCGGCCCAGGAGGCGCGCTGCGAGGTGGCCTGCCGCGGTGAACCATCCGGCCGGGCCCTGCGGGTCGAACAGCACCACTTCCAGGCGTCCGCTGTCCGGCCGCGCCGTCGGCAGGAGCGGCAGGCCGCCTTGGAGGGTGCCCACGTTCCCGATGACGACCATGCGGGCGCGGCGCCGGAGGCGGCGGCCGCCGTCGATGCGCACCGTCAGCCGCACACCGGGATCGTTCAGGTGCCGCACGGCCGACAGGACGTACGCGGCCCAGCCCATCCGCGACTTGAGCCGCGGGGAGGCGTCCCGGACCATGGCGGCGTCGAACCCGGCCCCGGCCATGACGGTGAACCGCGTCTGCGCGAGGCCGTCGCCCCGGACCCGGCCGACGTCGATCCCGAAGCTGTGGCCGGCCAGTGATCCTTCGAGGGCGGCGACCGGGTCCATCGGGAGGCCGAGGTTGCGGGCGAAGAGGTTCCCGGTGCCGCAGGGCACCAGGGCCAGCGGGATCCCGGTGCCGGCCAGGACGTCGGCGCAGGCGCGCAGGGTGCCGTCGCCCCCGCAGACCACCACGAGGACGGGCCGGACGGCGGGGAGTTCCTCGGCCAGGGTGCCGCAGGCGCTTTCGGCGGAGGTCGGGATCCAGTGCACGTCCCGGTAACCGTGGCCGCGCAGTACGGCGCCCAGCCGGTCGGCGAGTTCCTCGGGGCAGCCGTGCGGGTGGCGCACCACGATGACGGGACCGTCGGTGCCAGTGGCGGGGACGTCGGTGCGGGTGGCGGGGGCCGGGACGGGCCGCTGGGCGCGGGCCGGTTCCGGAGCGGACCCGCGCCCGTGCAGGAGCGCGAACCCGATGATCAGCAGGGTCGCCGCGCCGTTGAGCAGGCCGCCGACGACATCGCTGGGGTAGTGCATGCCCCGGTACATCCGCGCGAGCGCGACGGCCGGCGCCATCAGGAGCAGTGACCCCGCCACGGCGTGACGCCAGGGGCCGCGCATGCGCAGCACGGCGATGACGGCGAGGCCCCCGTAGAGGGCCACGGACGCCCCGACGTGTCCGGAGGGGAAGCTCGACGTGGGCGGCGCCACGTCCAGGTGGGGTACGTCGGGGCGGGGCCGGTCGACGAGGGAGGTCACCAGCAGGAACACCGCCGACTGCACGGCGACCGAGGCTCCGAGGAAGAGCGCTTCGGTCCGGAGCGGCGGGCGGGGAAGCACGAGCAGGCCGACGATGCAGACCAGTGTCACGCCGACGACCACCTGCGTGCTCGCGAGCAGGGAGAAGAACTCCGATACCGCGTTGGCGACTTCGCCGCGGCGCTCCACCAGCTCCCGCCCGGCCGATCCTTCTTCCGACAGCGGCGGGCTTCCGGCCGCCGGCCCGGTGACCAGGCGTCCCAGGCCCACCATGAGGGCGGCCTGGACGGGGAGGAGGAGCAACGGCCACGCACCGCGCACCGAGGGACCGCGACTTCTTTCCATGAGGCGCTTGTGGCCCGTCAGGGCCGGATGATGCGCCGGGCGCGGGCCGAACCGGCCCGGAGGTGTCTTCGAAGCAGGGCTCCGGAACCCTCGCAGCCGTCGGATAGGGTCCTGAGCGCTATTGGTCCGAACGAGGAGTGCCGGTATGACTGACAGTACGCAGCAGCTCAGCGGTCCAACGGCCGCGACCGGCGGCGGCGACAGCGGGCTCACGGACGAACGGATCCACCGCATACGCCGGCGTCTGGAGCGGCTCCTCGGCATCGCCGCGACCGAGGGCAACAGCGTACGGCCCCTGCGCAACGGGGACGCGATCTTCACCGCGATGCTGGAGGCGATCGGCGGTGCCCGGCACACCGTCGACATGATGACCTTCGTCTACTGGCGGGGCGACATCGCGCGCCGTTTCGCGGAGGCGCTGACCGACCGGGCACGCGCGGGGGTGAGGGTGAGGCTGCTGCTGGACGGCTTCGGCAGCCGCCTGATAGAGCAGGACCTCCTGGACCGGATGACCGACGCCGGAGTGGAGGTCGCCTGGTTCCGGAAACCGCTCCTCCTCTCGCCCCTCAAGCAGAACCACCGCTGCCACCGCAAGGTCCTCGTGGTCGACGAGCAGACGGCCTTCACCGGAGGCGTCGGCATCGCCGAGGAATGGTGTGGTGACGCCCGCAACCCCAACGAGTGGCGCGATACGCATGTCGAGGTCCAGGGGCCCGCGGTCGACGGCATCGCGGCCGCCTTCGCCCAGAACTGGGCGGAGTGCCACGCGGAACTCTTCGACGAGCGCGACCGGTTCGTCAGCCACGAGCCCAGCGGGGACGCCATCGTGCAGGTGGTGCGCGGCTCGGCCAGTTTCGGCTGGCAGGACATGCAGACCCTGATCCGCGTGGTCCTGGAGTCGGCTGAGGTACGGGTTCGTCTGGCAACCGCCTACTTCGCCCCCGACACCTACTTCATCGACCTGCTGTGCGCCACGGCACGCCGCGGCGTGGAGGTCGAGATCCTCCTTCCCGGGCCCCATACGGACAAGCGGGTGTGCCAGCTCGCGGGCCAGCACCACTACGAGGCGCTGGTCGCCTGCGGGGTGCGCATCTTCCAGTACCAGCCGACGATGATGCACGCGAAGGTCATGACCATGGACGGTGTGGTGTCCCTGGTCGGCTCCACGAACTTCAACCGCCGGTCCCTCGATCACGACGAGGAGGTCATGCTGGCCGTCATGGACGCCGGGTTCACGGCCGTCCTCGATGCGCACTACGACGAGGACCTCAAGGCCAGCGAACTGATCCGGCCGGACCGCTGGAAGCGCCGTTCGGTCCTGCAGCGCGCCCGGGAGACGGCCGTGCTCCCCATCCGCCGCTACCTGTAACCCCCTCGCCGGGGCGGACGGCTACGCGGGCGGGGCGCCGAGGGGGAGGTAGGCGGTGATCGTCTTTCCGTCGCGGCCGGTCCGGATCTCCGTACGGTGGGCGAGTTTGTTCACCAGGAGCCAGCCGAACCCTCCCGGCGTCGACGCCGGTGTCCCCGGTGTGAAGGGCAGCAGCGGGGAGGCGTCCGAGACCTCGACCGCAACGGCGTCCGGGAGGCACAGGACGTGGAAGCCGGTGACGCCGCCCGCGTTCCGTAT
>NZ_JBHXKA010000032.1:0-70899 GCF_042722885.1 Streptomyces sp. NPDC058401 | reverse complement strand
CCCCCGGCACCGCCCCACCCCACGCAGCAAGCACCGCACCCAGGCCACCCCCAGCCCCGCCGGCGTTTGAGGCGCCCGGGGACGGAGTCCCCGGCAACGGCGCCGCACAAGAGGGGTCAGCCCAGCGCCGTCCGCCAGGACGACACCGCCACCGCCGACACCGGCCGCCCCCACCCGTCAGGACGCGCCGCCCCCCCGATGTGGAACGCGTCGATGCCCGCCTCCCGCAGCACGGGAAGGTGCGTGAGGGCCAGCCCGCCGCCCACCAGGATGCGCGGCTCATAGCCGGGCGTGCCCGCCTTCGCGGCCTCAGCCAGAAGCACGGGCAGCCCCTCGTCGACCCCGCCCGCCGCACCCGCGGTCAGGTAGGTGTCGAGCCCGGGCAGGTCGGCGACGGCCTTGCGGAGCTGGTCACGGTCGGCCGCCCGGTCGATCGCGCGGTGGAACGTCCACCCGCAACCGCCCAGCTCCGCCACGACCGCCTCGACGGCGATCAGGTCGGGGGTGCCGTCGGGGTTCAGGAAGCCCAGTACGAACTCCTCCGCCCCCTCCGCACGCAGCGCCCGCGCCTCCTCCACCAGGCGTTCCACATCCTCCGCGGAACCCGCCGCGAAGCCGTCCGCCTTCCGGAGCATCACGCGCAGCCGGATGTCGACCGCCGCCCGGATCGCCGCGAAGGTCTCGCGCGGCGGGGTGAGCCCGTCGGCGGCCATGTCGGTGACCAGTTCGAGTCGGTCCGCCCCACCGGCCTGGGCCGCGACCGCGTCCTCCGCGTCGAGGGCGATCACCTCCAGGAGCGCACGGTTGCTCATGTAATCCCATCCTTCGTCCCGCATTGCAAAATAGGTCTAGTCCAATATCCAGGGTACGGGCCTTCGCCCACCCTTCACCAGCACAATCACGCCACCACCACAATGTGCGCATGACATCCGCCACGAGTTCCGACACGCACCGCGAACAGAGCCTCCGCGCCCGCTGGCACGCCACGACCGCCGCCGCCGGAGCCGCGCCCGACCGCGACCCCGCCCCCTACGCCGACCGCCTCCTCACCGCCTGGGCGGAGCCGCAGCGCAGGTACCACACCACCGCACACCTGGCCGACGTACTCGCACGCATCGACGTACTCGCAAACGAGGCAAACGAGGCAGGCGAGGCAGGCGAGGCAGACACCCAGGACGGCTCACCGGACCGCCCCGCCGTAGACCTCGCCGCCTGGTTCCACGACGCCGTCTACCGCCCCGACCGCTCCGAGAACGAGGAACGCAGCGCCACCCTGGCCGAGCGCGCCCTGCCCGAGCTCGGCATCGACGGGGCCCGCACCGCCGAGGTGGCCCGCCTCGTCCGGCTCACGATCACCCACGACCCCGCCCCCGGCGACGCCAACGGCGAGCTCCTCTGCGACGCCGACCTCGGCGTCCTCGCGGGCACGCCCGAGGAGTACGCCGCCTACGCGGCAGCCGTCCGCGCCGAGTACGGCTTCGTCCCCGACGAGGCCTTCCGCGCGGGCCGGGCCGCCGTGCTGCGCCAGCTCCTGGAGCTGCCCCGCCTCTTCCGCACCGCCTACGGGGCTGCGCACTGGGAAGCCCCGGCCCGCGCGAACCTGGCCGCCGAGCTGGCGGGACTCACCGAGAGCGAGTCCGAGAGCACGAACGGGAGCGAGACCGAGGCCACGCAGCCCCCGGGAATGTGATCCCGTTCGTCGGGGTTGAGATAGTTCATGCCCGCCGCAGCCGAACGCACCCGTATGCCCGTTGCCGTCTACATCCTCGGCCTCTCCGTCTTCGCACTCGGCACGAGCGAGTTCATGCTCTCCGGGCTCCTGCCACCCATCGCCGAGGACATGGGCGTCACCATCCCGCAGGCGGGCCTGCTCATATCCGCGTTCGCGATCGGCATGGTCGTCGGTGCGCCCCTGCTCGCCGTCGCCACGCTGCGGCTGCCCCGGCGCACCACCCTGCTCTCGCTGATCAGCCTCTTCGGCCTCGGGCAGGTCGCGGGCGCGCTGGCCCCCTCGTACGAGCTGCTCTTCGCCTCCCGCATCGTCTCCGCGCTCGCCTGCGCCGGCTTCTGGGCGGTCGGCGCCGCCGTGGCCATCGCCATGGTCGAGCAGCACCAGCGGGCCCGTGCGATGGCCGTCATGATCGGCGGGCTCTCCATCGCCAACGTCCTCGGCGTACCGGTCGGCGCGTTCCTCGGTGAGCACCTGGGCTGGCGGTCCGCGTTCTGGGCGGTGGGCGCGGCCTCCGCCGTCGCGCTGGTCGGCATCCTCGCGCTGATCCCGAAGATCCCGCTGCCCGCCGAGCGGCCGACGCTCTCGCGCGAGCTGCGCATCTACCGCGACCGGCAGGTGTGGCTGTCGATCGGCATCACGGCGCTCGCCGCGGGCGGGGTCTTCTGCGCCTTCAGCTACCTGTCCCCGCTGCTCACGGACGTGGCCGGGCTCGATTCCCAGTGGGTGCCCTGGATCCTCGGCCTCTTCGGGATCGGCGCGCTGGTGGGCACCACGGTGGGCGGGCGGATCGCCGACGCGCACCTGTTCGGGGTGATGCTGTGGGGCATCACCGGCTCCACCGTCTTCCTGGCGGCACTGGCCCTGCTGGCCTCCACGGCCGCGGCCGCGATCGCCCTCTCGTTCCTGATCGGCTTCTCGGCGTTCTTCACGGCCCCGGCGCTCAACGCCCGCATGTTCAACGTCGCGGGCGCCGCCCCGACCCTGGCCGGGGCGACCACCACGGCCGCGTTCAACCTCGGCAACACCGGCGGCCCCTGGCTCGGCGGCACCGTCATCGACGCCGGGTACGGCTACTCCGCCACCGCCTGGGCGGGCGGCGCAATGACCGTCACCGCCATCGCCCTGGGCCTCGTGGCGTTCCGCCTGGACCGCCGTACGACCGCCCCCACACGCCTGGTGACCGGCTCGGCGGCGGCCCTGCCGGTGCCGGCTGCTGTGGAGAAGGTCTAGGTCGTCTCTTTCGGATCTTGTCGGCCGAGTCCGCGGCGTCTGGTGCCGTGCCTGGGCGTGCTGCCGGGGCGTTCGCGTACTGGGCGTACGTGGTCGCCTCGGCAGTGCGGCCAGGCGCGGTGCCAGGCGTCGCGGGCCCGGCAAGATCCGAAAGAGACGGCCCAGGCCCTACGGCTTCCCGTACGGGTGCACCACCATCGCCGAGCCGCCGCCCCGCCGGGTCGGCTCGGCCGCGGCCAGCCACCGACCGTCGGGCAGCCGCTGGACACCGGTGGCCGCGCCGATCTCCGGGTTCTGCCGGAAGCCCTGTCCGAGGGCCTCCAGCTCGGCCCGGAGCGGGCTGTTCCACAGCTCCGGTTCCAGCTCGGTGGTGGTCTGGTTGCGCTGGCTGGCCCGCGGCGCGGCGATGGCCTGCACCAGCGGCAGCCCGCGGTCCAGGTGCCCGGTCAGGGTCTGGAGCACCGTGGTGATGATGGTCGCCCCGCCCGGGGAGCCCACTGCGAGCACCGGGCGTCCGTGCTCCAGCACGATGGTCGGGGCCATCGACGAGCGCGGCCGCTTGCCGGGACCCGGCAGGTTGGGGTCGGGGACGCCGGGCGCCGCCGGGGCGAAGGAGAAGTCGGTCAGCTCGTTGTTGAGCAGGAAGCCGCGTCCCGGGACGGTGATGGCGCTGCCGCCGGTCGACTCGATGGTCAGCGTGTAGGAGACCACGTTGCCCCAGCGGTCGGCGACGGTCAGGTGCGTGGTGTTCTCCCCCTCGTACGTGGTCGGGGCGGCCTGCCCGGAGCCGCCGCAGGCGACCGGCTTGCGGGGATCACCCGGTGCAAGCGGGCTGGTCAGCGCCTTGGCCGGGTCGATGAGGCAGCCGCGCGTGTCCGCGTAGCCCTGCGAGAGCAGTTCCTTCGTGGGCACGTCCTCGGCGGCCGGGTCGCCGACCCAGCGCCCCCGGTCGGCGAAGGAGATCCGGGAGGCCTCGATGAAGCGGTGCAGGTACTGGGTCTCGCTGAGCGCGCCGAGGTCGGTGCGCTCCAGGATGTTCAGCGCCTCGCCGACGGTGGTGCCGCCGGAGGAGGACGGGGCCATGCTGTACACGTCCAGGCCGCGGTAGCCGACCCGGGTCGGGTCCTGCCGCTTGGTCGCGTACGCGCGCAGGTCCCCGGTGGTCAGATCGCCGGAGCGGACCACGCGGGTGGCCGCCGGGTCCACCGGGGGCGTGCGCACGGCCCGGACGATGTCCTCGGCCAGCCGGCCCCGGTAGAGCGTGCCCGCGCCCTTGCGGCCGAGCTCCGCGTACGTGGCGGCCAGGTCGGGGTTCTTGAAGGTGGAGCCGACCACCGGGAGGGCGCCGCCGGGCAGGAAGAGCTTCTTCGTGTCGGGGAAATCCCTGAACCGGGCCTCGTTCAGCTCGGTCTGGGCCCGGAAGGTGGGGTCCACGGTGAAGCCGTCGCGGGCCAGTTTCTCGGCGGGCTTGAGGAGTTGGCCCAGTGGACGGGTGCCCCAGGACTCCAGTGCGCTCTGCCAGGTCGCCGGGGTGCCGGGGACTCCGACGCCGCGGCCGCTGGTCTGCCCCTCGGCGAAGGGGATGGGCAGGCCGTTCTCCTGGAACAGCCCGGCGGTGGCCGTGGCCGGGGCGGTCTCCCGGCCGTCGATGGTGCGCACCCGGCCGGAGCGGGCGTCGTAGTACACGAAGTAGCCGCCCCCGCCGATGCCTGCGGAGTAGGGCTCGGTGACCCCGAGCGCGGCGGCCGTCGCGACGGCGGCGTCCACGGCGTTGCCGCCGGAGCGCAGGACGGCGATGCCGGCCGCACTGGCGTCGGCGTCGACGCTGGCGACGGCCCCGCCGTAGCCGGTGGCCACCGGGACCTTGGGCGGGGTGGGGCTCTTCGACGCCGGGGCGCTCGCCCCGGTCGAGACGAGCGCCCCGGCGAGCGCGACGAACGCTAAGTGACGTGCGGCGGGACCACGCATGCGGTTTCTCCAGTCGACTGCCTGCCAGACCTTGGAGCGGCAGCCTAACTTCCGCGCACCCGCCGCGTCATGAAGGCCGTGTGACGGCTACCATCCGCCGCATGAATGAGGACGTCCGCAACATCGTGCTCGGGGTGATCGCCACCGCGTGCAGCGGCGGGTTCGGCTGGTTCACCCGGACCTACGTGTGGCGCCGTGCGCTGCGCCGCAAGCAGGCCTTCTTCGGGCTGCCCACCGGTTCGGACTGCCTGTTCGTGGTCAACCGGCAGATGGGCGGCACCGATTCCTCCCTGCACCGCAACGACGCCTTCGCGCTGCTGGAGATATCCGCCCTGATCAAGGACTGTGGGGCGAACGTGCAGATCGTCACCCACGACGGGGCGCGGCAGGGCTTCGGCGAGCGGGCCGAGTTCTGCGTGGGCGGGCCCTCCTCCAACGCCCGGACGACGGCCCATCTGGCCTCCATGCTCCCCGGGGTGCAGATCGTCGTCTCCAGCGAGTCCGTACCGGACCGCGGGGCCATCACCGTCGGCGGGGAGACCTACCGCTGGAACAAGGGCCTCGTCGAGTACGTGCTCCTGGCGCGGCTGACGACCGGGCGGGGGTCCCGGCCGGTGTTCCTGCTGTGCGGGCAGACCGCGATCAGCAACCAGGCCGCGGCCCGGTACCTGGCCCGGTACCACCGGAAGCTGGCCGGGACCTACGGCGACGACTCCTTCTGCATCCTGCTCAAGGTCATCAACTCCGATGCCTACGGCCCCGACGTGACCGAGCTGGTCGCCGACGTCACCGTCCCCGCCCGGACACCCGCAGCGGCAGCCGTGTGATCCCGTTGATGAAGTTCGACACCAACCGGCGGGGTGGGCCCGCCAGTTCCGGTGGTGGCATGGCGGCGATCCACTCCTCGTAGAGGACGCGGAGCTGGAGCCGGGCGAAGTGCGCGCCCAGGCACACGTGCGGGCCGTCCCCGAAGGAGACGTGCGGGTTGGGGGCGCGGCCGAGGTCGAGGCGTCCGGGGTCGGTGAAGACGCGCTCGTCGTGGTTGGCGGAAGCGTGGAAGACCACCACCTTGTCGCCGGCCCGGATCCGCCGTCCGGCGAGCTCGGTGTCGGCGGCGGCGGTGCGGCGAAAGCTCAGCACCGGCGGGTGGACGCGCAGGAGTTCCTCGACGGCCCGGTCCAACGGGGCCCGCCCGTCGGCGAGTCCGGCGTAGGCCTGCGGGTCGCGGGCCAGTGCGAGCAGGCCGCCCGGGGCGGCGCTGCGCACGGTGTCGTTGCCGGCGACGGTGAGCAGGAAGAAGAACATCTCCAGCTCCGCGTCCGCCAGCCCGGCGAGGGCCAGCGTGGTCATCACGTCGTCGCCGGGCCGGGCCCTTTTGTGGGCGGCGAGTTCGCGGGCGTAGGCGAACATCTCCCCCAGCAGCGCCGGCGAGCGCGGGTTCAGCGGCTTGCCGTCCGGGCCGAGCGGCGGAGCCGGGGCGTCCTCGGGATCCTGGTATCCGATGATCCGTACGGTCCACTCCAGCAGCAGCCCCCGGTCGGCCTCCGGGACGCCCAGCAGGTCGGTGAGGTTCAGCAGGGCGTAGGTGTCGGTGACCGTGTGCACCAGGTCGGCGGCCCCGTCCTCGGCGCCGTCGCGGGCGGCGCGCAGCAGCGTACGGGCCCGGCCTCGGGCCCGGGCGGTGAAGGCGTCGACGCGGGCCGGGGTGAAGGCGCGGGCCACGGTCCGGCGCAGGGTTCCGTGCTCGGGGGGATCCTGGTTGAGCATGGTGCGCCGCAGGAAGGGCAGGTCGGCCGGGTCGGGGTCGCGGATCTGGGTCGCGCCCAGGTGCGAGGAGTACGTGCGGTGGTCGCGCAGGACCCGGACCACGTCGGCGTGCCGGGTGACGGCCCAGAAGCCGGGGCCGGCGGGCCAGCCGAGCACCTCCGGCTCGCGCTGCCAGGACACCGGGTGGCGGTCGCGCAGCAGCCGGTAGCGGTCGTACGGGACGCCTTCGGCGTAGAGGCGCGGGTCGAAGACTTCGGGGGCCGGTCCTTGGTCCATGCGCACACCGTGGCGGGGAGCGGCCCGGCCCGCAAGGGGCCCCGCCGGGCTCCGGCCGGGGCCGGCCGGGTGTCAGTGCGCGGGCCGGGTCTCGCAGGTGGCGGACTGCTCCTTGCCGTCGGAGCCGATGAGGAGGATCTCCGGGGCCGCACCGGCGGCCACCGCCGCGAGGGCCGTGCACGCCAGTTGGCGCCGGGCGGGATCGGACAGCGGCCCGACCGGGAGGGGCAGGTACAGCCGGAGGGTCTTCCCGTCACCGGCGGCCTTGACCCCTCCGCGGGCGCCGGCCTTGGAGTCCGGGGTCAGAGTGTCCGGCTCCGGGATCTGGGTGGTCAGACCGGCCTCCCGCGCGGCCTCGCTGGGCCCCTCCAGCAGCATCCCGATCGTGAAGCCGACGTCCGGCCGCTGCATCCGGTCGGAGACCGGGAGCGGGACGAGCCCGCCGCCGGGGGCGATGAAGTACAGCAGGCCGGGGTCCGGAGCGGTGGCCAGTTTCACGGTTCCGGCGCGGCCGCTCTCGACGACCCCGGTGGTGGCGATGCCGCAGCCGGTGGCGAGGAGCAGCGGGAGGGTCAGCGCGAACGCGGCCGCGGCCCTGCGCACGCGGGTCATGTGCGGGCCTCCAGGGGCATGTCGAGGGTGAAGAGCGCGCCGCCGCCGGGGCCGTTGGCCGCGTGCAGGGTGCCTCCGTGCAGGCGGACGTTCTCCAGGGTGATGGCCAGCCCCAGACCGCTGCCCGTGGAACGGGTGCGGGCGGCGTCGGCCTTGAAGAAGCGGTCGAAGATGTGCGGCAGCACCGCGGGGGCGATGCCGGGCCCGTTGTCGGCGACCTCGACGAGGAGCCGCTCGCCGTCGGGCCGGGTCTCGGTGCGGACGACGACGCGGACCGGGGTCCCGCCGTGTTTGAGGGCGTTGCCCACGAGGTTGGCGAGGACCACGTCGAAGCGGCGCGGGTCGAGCCGGGCTCGGACGCCGGCCGGCAGGTCGGTGGTGACCCGCCCGTCGGTCCAGTGGCGGCGTTCCAGGGTCTTGGTGACGGTCTCGGCGACGTCGACCTCGTCGAGGTTGAGCTCGGCGGCGCGGGCGTCGAAGCGGGAGATCTCCATGAGGTCCTCGACGAGCACGGCGAGTTTCCCGGTCTCGGCGCTGATCAGGCGCAGCGCCTTGGCGGTGTCGGCGTCGAGCTCCTCGGCGCCCTCGTCGAGGACTTCGGTGACGGCGAGCATCCCGGCGAGCGGGGTGCGCAGTTCGTGGGAGACGTCGGCGGCGAAGCGGCGGGCACGGGCCTCGGCCTCCCGCAGTTCGCTGACCGACTGTTCGAGTGCGCGGGCCGTCTCGTTGAAGGTGCGGGCGAGTCCGGCGAGTTCGTCGGATCCGCGCACCTCGATCCGGGTGTCGAGCCGGCCGCGTCCCAGCCGCTGGGCGGCCTTGCGCATGTCCCGTACGGGCCGCAGGACGCTGCGCGCCGCGAGCAGGGCGGGGATCAGGGCGATCGCGAGGCCCGGTACGGCGCCCGTACGGGCCGCGGCGACCAGGGCCTCGACGGTGGTCTGCTCGGTGTCCAGGGGCACGACCGCGTAGAACACCGCACCGGTGGTCTCGTAGACCTCGTCGCGCTTGAAGACGGCGGGCATGCCGACGACGAGCGAGAGGTTGCCGTTGCGGTCCTGGGTGCGCTGGAAGGCGCCGTGCGGATGGGCGGTCACCTGACTGCGGAGCTGGTCGGTGACGCTGGGCGAGATGGCCGGGCCGCCCTGGTTCGAGGTGGCGCGGAGCTTGCCGTACTCCCCGTAGACGGTCCAGGGGTGCGGCTGGCCGCGCTTGCCCAGTTCCCCGACGAGCCGCTGGAGTTCCGCCTGCCCCATGGGCAGTTGGGTGTACTGGGAGTCGACCAGGTCGCGCAGGGTGCTGACGGCGGTGTCCTGGCTCTGCTTGAGGATCGCGTTGCGGGCCTGCTGGTAGGTGAGCGCGGCCGTGCTCACCGCGCAGATGGCGGCGACCAGCAGGAAGGCGGCGATCAGCCGGGTGCGCAGGCCCAGCGGGGCGAAACGTCTCATGCGGGCGGCCTACAGGGGGCCGAAGCGGTAGCCGAAGCCGCGCACGGTCTGTATGTAGCGGGGGGCGCCCTCGGGGTCCTCGACCTTGTGGCGCAGGCGGCGTACGCAGGCGTCCACCAGCCGGGCGTCGGCGTGGTAGCTGTGCTCCCACACGTATTCGAGGAGCTGCTGGCGGGAGAAGACCTGCTCGGGCGAGGCCGACAGGTGCAGCAGCAGCTTGATCTCGCTGGGGGCCAGGGGGACGCGCTCGCCGTTCTTGGCGACGGTGAGCCCGGCCCGGTCCACGGCCAGCTCCCCGTGGAACTCCACGTCGGGGCGGCCGCCCGCGGGCTCGCTGAGGCGGCGCAGCACGGCCTTGATGCGGGCTTCGATGACCTCCGTGCGGGCGGGCTTGACGATGTAGTCGTCGGCGCCGGCTTCCAGGCCGACGACTATGTCGAAGTCGTCCCCGCGCGCGGTGAGCATGATGATCGGGACCTGGCTGGTCTCGCGGATCCGCCGGCACACCTGGACGCCGTTGATGCCGGGCAGCATGAGGTCGAGCAGGACGAGCTCGGGGTGGAAGCTCGCCATGAGGCTCAGTCCGGCCTCGCCCGTCTCGGCCGCGCTCACGTCGTGGCCCCGGCGGCGCAGGCCGAGGCCCACGCCCTCCCTGATGGAAGGGTCGTCCTCGATCAGCAGTACGCGTGGCATCGGGTCAGTATTCCAGGCTCGTCGGTCGGGTCCCTCCCGCTTTCGGCCGATATGCGGCTGGGAGCGGGTAGCCCGGCCTAACGACCGGTCTTGCGCCGTACGGAGTCCAGCAGGTCGGTGATCTCCGTGAGCCGCAGGGGGCGGGCAAGGAGTACGACGACGAGAAGGATCACCGCGGTTCCCGCCGCGGCCCCGGCGTAGTTCCCGAGGGGTCCGGCGAGGTTCCCGAACCGGTCGACGCAGCGCGCGGCCGCGTACCCGGCGGCGCCCGCCGGGGCGCAGGCGGTGAGGAGCCGCAGATGGGTGCGGGCGGCGGTGCTGCGGCGTTCCGTGCGGGTCCCGGTGCGCGGGCCGAGCCGCCGGGAGAGGACGTACGCGGTGAGGGCCGCGCCCGCGGTGAAGGCGATCGAGCAGGCCGCGGCCATGCCGGTGACCGCCCAGCGCGGCGGCAGCAGGAGGTACGCGGCGGCCGAGAGCCCGGCGTTGAGGGCGGCGATGGAGAGGTTGAGGAAGAAGGGGGTCCGGGTGTCGGAGAGGGCGTAGAAGCCGCGGGAGAGCACGTACTGCGCGGAGTAGGCGATCAGGCCGGGTGCGAAGGCCGCGAGCATGCCGGCCATGACGGCGACGTCGGCGGGGCCGGTGCGGCCGTACTCGAAGACGCTGCCGGTCACCCAGGGCGCGAGGGCGGCGAAGAGCGCGGCGGCGGGGACGACCAGGGCCGCGCTGGAGCGCAGCGCGTAGGAGACGTCCTTGCGCACGGCCCCGAGGTCGCCGTCGGCGGCGGCGGAGCTCATCCGGGGCATGAGGGCGGTGACGAGGGAGACGGTGATGATGCCCTGGGGGACCATCCACAGCAGGTAGGCGTTGCTGTAGGCGGTGTATCCGGCGCCGCCGGCGATGCCCTGGGCGACGGCGTGCTCGCCGGTGGCGGTGGAGAGCCGGGTCACGACCCAGTAGGCGATCTGGTTGGTCAGGACGAGCAGGACGAGCCACCCCGCGTTGCGCAGCGGGCGGGCCAGTCCGCTGCCGCGCCAGTCGAAGCGGGGGCGCCAGCGGAAGCGGGCGGCGCGCAGCGAGGGGATCAGGCCGAGGGCCTGGACGACGATGCCGGCGGTGGTGCCGATGCCCAGCAGCCGGGTCTCGGAGGCGCTCAGGCCGTCCGCCGCGCCGTGGGAGACGTAGAGGAAGAGCGCGAAGACGGCGATGACGACGAGGTTGTTGAGGACCGGGGTCCACATCATGGCGCCGAACCGGCCGCGGGCGTTGAGCACCTGCCCGAGCAGGGTGAACAGTCCGTAGAACAGGATCTGCGGGAGGCAGTACCGGGCCAGGGCCACGGTGACGGACTCCTGGCCGCCGCTGTAGCCGGTGTACGCCGAGACGATGAGCGGGGCGGCCAGGACGGCGGCGGCGGTGAGGACCAGCAGCGCGGCCGTGCAGACGGTGAGCAGCCGGTCGGTGTAGGCGGCGCCGCCGTCCTCGTGCTCCTTGGCGGCGCGGACCAGCTCGGGGACGAAGACCGCGTTGAGGGCGCCGCCGATGAGCAGGATGTACAGGATGTTCGGGACGGTGTTGGCGACGGCGTAGCCGTCGCCGAGCAGGGTGGTGCCCAGCGCCGCGACGATCACGGCGGAGCGGACGAAGCCGGTGGCGCGGGAGACGATCGAGCCGGCGGCCATGAGCGCGCCGCTGCGCAGCACCGAGGTCTTCTTCGGTGCCGCGCGGTCGGTGCGGGCCTCTGCCGTGGCCGCTGCCGTGGCCTCTGCTCTGGCCTCTGCCGTGGCCTCTGCTCTGGGGTCTGCGAGGGTCACCGGCGGGCCATGTACGCCTGGAACGCCTTGTAGAGGGCCGTGTTGGCGTATCCGTCCATGGAGGTCTCCCACTCGCCGAGGGTTTCGACGACCTGTCCGCCGGTGCCGAGCTTCCAGCGCAGCAGCCCGAAGGAACGTTCGTCGGGGTCGAGGGTGGAGGGTACCCCGCGCATGTCGTATTCGTCCGCTCCGAGTGCATGTGCGTCGCACATCATGCGCCACTGAAGGGCGTTGCTGGGGCGGACCTCGCGGCGGTGGTCGGCGGAGGCACCGCTCTGGTACCAGACCCGGCTGCCGGCCACGATCATGGTGTGCGCGGCGAGGATCTCGCCCTGGTGAACGCCCAGGTAGAGGCGCATGCGGCCGGGTTCTTCGGCGTTCAGGACCTCGTACTGCTGCTGGTAGTACGCCAGCGAGCGGCCGAGCCTGAAGCCGTCGCGCTCCTCGGTGATGCGCAACAGCCGGTAGAACTCGGGCAGCTCGGCGGCCGTGCCGACGGCCGTCTCCACCCCCGCTTTCGTGGCCTTGCGCACATTGCGCCGCCACTCCTGGTTCAGGCCCGACCACAGGTCGTCGAGGGTGCGCCCGGCGAGCGGGACGCGGAAGACGTGGCGGGGCTGGGCGTCGCCGTCGTCCTCGCCGCCGCAGCGCTTCCAGCCTCGGGTGCGCAGCCGGTCGGCGAGCGCGGCGCCGACCGGGTCCACCTCGGTGGCGAGCACGTCGGAGATCTGCCGGCCCGGGCCGGTGCCCGCCTTGGCGGTGGCCGCGTCCCAGCGGCGGTAGGCGGGGGTGGGTCCGATGCGGACGGCGAAGGCGCCGGAGGCCTTGAGGTGGTTCTTGAGGGGGGTCAGCCAGCGGTCGATGTCGGGGTCGGCCCAGTCGGCGACGGGCCCCTCGGGGAGGTAGGCGAAGTATTTGCGGGTGCCGGGGAATTGACGGTAGAGAACGAGTCCGGCACCTTCCATTTCACCGCCGGGGTAGTGCCATCCGACCCTTTCCGATCGCCAAAGGTCCTTTACGCCGCCCCAGGACGGGTACTGGAGAAAACTGGCCCGGCCGTGCCGTGAAAGGAATCCCCGGTATTCCGCTTCGGACAGCGGGCGCACGGTGAGCTCCCTGTTCCGGCTTCGGGTCTGGTCCTGCTGGGTGGGGGTCACGAGCAGTGCACACACGGCTGACCGGCCTTCCTGTACGTGCTGTACGTCCGAATCGGTGGATGCACAGGACTCTCACAGGCGCCCGTGACCGGTGTGCGCGGCGATTGTGACCGGACGATGACCGTATCGCTGCGGTCCATGTCACATAGGAAATCCTGAAGTTTTCCCGATCTCCCGCAACCTAGAGTTGTTCCGTTCGCATCTTCTTTTGCGGACGATCATTACTTCGGAGGGGTTTTCGTTGAGCCGCACACGCCGGGTCTTCTCTGTACGCAGCCGCACCGCCGTGGCGGCGGGTACCGCCCTGCTGGCCGCCTCACTGGCGGCCTGCGGTGGCGGTGGCGCCACCGCGGGCGGCGGTGGCAAGGCGGAGATGAAGGAGAAGCCGGCCATGGCGGTCTCGGTGAACCTCACCGGCGACCAGGTGAAGGCGGGGGCGCCGGTGACCGTGACGATCGCCGAGGGGAAGCTCGCGGCGGTGAAGGTCACGGACGCCAAGGGCGGGGAACTGGCCGGGCAGATAACCGCCGACGGGAAGACCTGGACCTCGCAGGGCAACGCCCTGCCCTCGGCCGAGTACAAGGTCGAGGCCCAGAACACGGACAGTCAGAGCGCCACGACGACGTTCAAGACCTCGGCCCCCGACAAGGTGAACAAGGTCTCGATCAACGTTCCCAAGGGCAGCACCGTGGGCGTGGCCATGCCGGTCTCGATCGTCTTCGACAACCCGGTGAAGGACAAGGCCGCGGTGGAGAAGCAGCTGAAGGTGACCACCTCGAACAACACCGAGGGTTCCTGGGGCTGGATCACGGACTACTCGGGCAAGGACCGGGTCGACTGGAGGCCCAAGGAGTACTGGAAGTCCGGCACGGACGTGAAGGTCCAGATGAACCTGAACGGTGTCGACTCCGGTCCCGGCGGCGGGATGTTCGTGAAGGACTACGCCACCGAGTTCAAGATAGGCAAGGACCGCGAGGTGAAGGTGGACCTCGGCACGAAGAAGGCGACCGTCACCGAAGACGGCCAGGTGGTCGGCACCATCCCGATCTCGGCGGGCACTCCCGGCGGCAAGAAGGCTTCCTGGGACGGGAAGATGGTGATGATGGCGAAGGAGGGCACCATCCGGATGGACTCCCAGACGGTGGGCCTGGGCGACTCCTACGACAAGATGGTCGACTACTCGATCCGGCTGACCTGGTCGGGCATGTACGTGCACGCCGCGCCGTGGAACACCGCCAACTTCGGCCGCGCCAACACCAGTTCCGGCTGCGTGGGCATGAGCGACGAGAACGCGAAGGCGTTCTTCGCGGCGGCCCAGGCCGGCGACCCGTTCGAGGTCGTGGGGCAGGGCTCCAAGGGCAACCCGGACGTGGGCAACGGCTACGGCGAGTGGAACCTCACCTGGGAGCAGTGGCAGGCCAAGAGCGCCGTGGCCGGAACCCCGCAGGTCGGCTGAGCCCGGCCGGGCCGGTCCGCGCCCTCCCCGCGTGAAGTTGACCATCATTCAATCGTTACCGGCACGTAACTTACTCACGGGTTACTTCCGGTAAGCCCCTCCCGTTACCGTCGGGTCACTTTGACACCCGGCGCACGCGAGGAGCGATCGATGGTCCGCACGGTCCGCACCACCAGAACCGCGACTGCCATGGCAGCCGTACTGGCAGCAGCCGCCCTGGGCCTGGCCCCCCATCAGGCCCAGGCGGCTCCCGCCCGCACGACCGCCGCCGCCCCGGAGGCCTCGGCAGCCTCGTCGGGGATCACCTTCCACGACATCCCCGGCTCCGGCGGCATCACCCTCAAGGGCAACGTCTTCGCCCCGGCGGGCGCCGCGGCCGGCGTGCAGTACCCGCTGATCGTCCTGCCCACCAGCTGGGGCCTGCCGCAGATCGAATACATCGCGCAGGCCAAGCAGCTCGCCGACTCCGGGTACGTGGTGGTCAGTTACACCTCCCGCGGGTTCTGGCTCTCCGGCGGCGAGATCGAGACCGCCGGCCCGAAGGACGTCGCGGACGTCTCCGCCGTCATCGACTGGGCCCTCGCCAACACCCCGGCCGACGCGGCGCACATCGGCATGGGCGGGGTCTCGTACGGCGCGGGCATCAGTCTGCTGGCCTCCGCGAGCGATCCGCGCATCAAGGCCGTGGTCGCGCTCAGCGGCTGGGCCGATCTCATCGAGTCCATCTACTCCGGCCGCACCCAGCACCTCCAGGCGGCCGCCCTGCTCGGCGGCGCCGGCTTCCTCACCGGCCGCCCCGGCCCCGAACTCCAGCAGATCCTCGGCGACTTCCTCGGCTCGAAGCTGGACAAGGAACCGCAGATGATCGAGTGGGGGAAGAAGCGCTCCGCAGCCGAGAAGGTGGACGCGATCAACGCCAACGGCGCCGCGATCATGCTCGGCAACGCCTGGGGCGACACCATCTTCCCGCCCAACCAGTACGCGAAGTTCTTCGAGAAGCTGACCGGCCCCAAGCGCCTGGAATTCCGCCCCGGCGACCACGCCACCGCCGAGCTGACCGGACTCCTCGGCCTGCCCAACGACACCTGGACCAACGCCCACCGCTGGTTCGACCGCTACCTCAAGGGCGCGGCCAACGGCGTGGACTCCGAGGCCCCGGTGCAGATCAAGCCCCGCAGCGACGGCGGGTACGAGGGCTACGCGGACTGGAAGTCGGTCGGCTCCGGCGGCGCCGAGAAGCTGATGCTCTCCGACAGCGAGCACCTCTTCACCGGCATCGACTCCGGCGCCAACGGCGGGATCGTCATGCTGTCCAGCCTGCTCGACCAGATCGCCCAGGCACCCCCCGCCGCCTCCATACCGCTGCTCCCCCGCGCCTTCGCCGCCGTCTGGCAGTCGCCGCGCTACGAGGAGGAGCGCCGCGTGCGGGGCACGGTGAAACTGCACACCACCGTCACGCCCTCGAAGTCCGACGGCACCTTCGTCGCGTACCTCTACGACGTGGGCCCGCTCGGGATCGGCAAGCTGATCAGCAACGCCCCGTACACCTTCCACGGCAAGGCGGCCGGCCGGTCCTTCGGGGTGGACCTGGAGCTCTTCTCCACCGCCTACGACGTCCCGGCCGGGCACCGCCTCGCGGTGGTCGTCGACACCGTCGACCCGCTCTACATCGAGCACAACCCGACCGGCGCGCAGCTGACCTTCTCCTCGCCGCGCACCGATCCCTCGTACGTCTCGGTGCCGCTGCGCGAGCAGTGATCCACGGCTGCAGCCGGGCCGGGTGTGGCTCTGGGGGTTCGCCCTCCGGGTCAGATCCGGCCCGGCAGCGCCGCCGAGGGGTCGGCCGTGTCGATGTCGACGCCGACCGCCTTCGTCTTGGGGTTGTGGCGCTCGCGCCGGGCCACCCAGGTGGCGAACCAGGACAGGAGCATGCACATCCCGATGTAGATCGGCGAGATGATCATCACGACGGGGATGAAGGGCAGGTCGTAGTCGAGGTTGGAGGCGATCAGCTTGCCCGCGTGCAGGAACTCCTCGTAGGTGATCAGGTAGCCGAGCGAGGTGTCCTTCAGGGCGACCACGAGCTGGCTGATGATCGTGGGCAGCATCGCCCGGACCGCCTGCGGGGCCAGGACGTAGGTCATCACCTGGGTCTTGCGCATGCCCAGGGCGTACGCGGCCTCGCGCTGGCCCTTCTCCACGGAGTTGATGCCCGTCCGGAAGACCTCGGCCAGCACCGAGCCGTTGTACAGGGTCAGTCCGGCGACCAGCGCGGGCAGCGGCTGGACCTTGAGCGCGACGAAGATGAAGAAGATCATCACCAGCACCGGCATGGCCCGGAAGAACTCCACGCACAGCGTCGACAGCCAGCGCACCGGCCGGTGGACCGAGAGGCGGCCCGTCGCGAGCACCGCGCCGAGCACGAGCGAGAGCACCGAGGCGTAGGCGAAGGCCTTGAGGGTGTTCCAGAGCCCCTTGAGCAGCAGCTCCTGGATGCCCTTGTAGGTGAAGGGGCTCCACTTGGCGGCGGTGAACTGGTTCGTGTCGAAGAGCAGGTAGAGCAGCCAGCCGAGCAGCCCGAGGATGAGGACCGTCGAGCCGATCCCGTAGAAGAAGTGGCGGCGCTGGGCGCGCGGGCCCGGCAGGTCGTAGAGGGCGGTGGACTCCAGGTCACCGTGGAGCGCGTGCGCGGTCATCGGGCGACTCCGTAGCGCTTTTCGAGCACGTTGAACAGCGCGCTGATGGACAGGGTGATGATCAGGTAGCCCACCGCGATCCAGACGAAGGTCCAGATGATGCTGTAGCCCAGCTCGTTGAGGGTCTTGTACGTGCCCAGCAGCTCGGTGACGCTGAAGGCCCCGGCGATCGCGGAGTTCTTGGCCAGCGCGATCAGCGTGGAGCCGATGGGCGGGATCACGGACCGGAAGGCCTGGGGCAGGACGACCGTGCCCAGGGTCTGCCCGAAGGACATGCCGAGGCTGCGGGCCGCCTCGCCCTGGCCCTTGGGCACGGTGTTGATGCCGGAGCGCAGGACCTCGCAGATGAAGGCCGAGGTGTAGCAGCCCAGGGCCAGCACGGCGAAGAGCTGGAAGGGCAGGACCAGGCCGAAGCGGGGCAGGCCCAGCAGGACGGCGAAGAAGAGCAGGGTGAGCGGGGTGTTGCGCAGGATGGTCACCCAGACGGTGCCGAAGACCCGGAAGGAGCCGACGGGGGCGACGCGGAAGGAGGCCATCAGGAAGCCGAGGACCAGGGCCAGCAGGGAGGCGTAGACCGTGAGTTCCACGGTGCCGAGGAAGCCCTTCCCGTAGAGCGAGAAGTTTTTGGTGAGTACGTCCATGGCGGTGCGCTCTCCCCTCAGCTCGCCGGGTAGCGGTCGATGGCGGGCGGTGTCGGCGCGGGCTGGCCGGAGAGGCCGAGCGTGGCCTCGTAGGCCTTCTTCCAGTTGCCGTTCTTCTCGTTCGCGGCGAGCGCGTCGTCGAGGGCGAACCGCAGGGCGTTGTCGGAGCGCGGGACGCCGATGCCGTAGGGCTCCTCGGAGAAGGGCTTGCCGACCACCTTGAGCTCCTCGGGGACCTTGGCCACGTAGCCGAGGAGGATGGAATCGTCGGTGGAGACCGCGTCGACCTGGTAGGTCAGCAGGTTGTCCACGCAGACCGAGTACGTGTCGTAGGCGACGAGGACGGCCCGCGGGAACTCCTTCTGGAGCCGCTGGTACGGGGTGGAGCCGGCGGCCGAGCAGACCTTCTTGCCGTCGAGGTCCTCGGGACCCTTGATCTCCGTCTCCCCCTTGCGCACCAGCAGGGACTGGCCGGCCATGAAGTAGGGGCCGGCGAAGCCGACCTGCTTCTTGCGGTTGTCGTTGATCGTGTAGGTGCCCACGTAGTAGTCGATCTGGCCGTTCTGCAGGGCGGTCTCGCGGTTGGCGGACGCGATGGTCTTGAACTCGATCGTCTTGGGGTCGAAGCCGAGCGAGGCCGACATCATCTTGGCGATCTCGATGTCGAAGCCGGAGTAGCGGCCGCTCGCGGGGTCCTTCTCCCCCATGTACGGCTGGTCCTCCTTGGCGCCGACCACGAGGTGGCCGCGCTTCTTCGCCTTCTGCCAGGTCGGGGAGTCCGGCAGCTGGAAGCCGGTGGCGACCTGGTAGACGGGCAGGTCCTCGGGCTGCGGGCCCTTGACCGGCGGACTGCCGGACTTCCCGCATCCGGCGAGGGCGCCCACGAGCACGAGGGCCAGGGCGAGGGCCGCGGTGCGGATGCGCGGGCGCGCGCGTTCCATCGGGTGTCTCATCGGGCCGCCCCTCAGTGCTTGAGGATCTTGGAGAGGAAGTCCTTGGCCCGGTCGCTCTCGGGGGCGGTGAAGAAGGCCTCCGGGGTCCGGTCCTCGACGATCTTTCCGTCGGCCATGAACACCACGCGGTTGGCGGCGGAGCGGGCGAAGCCCATCTCGTGCGTGACCACGACCATGGTCATGCCCTCCGCGGCGAGCTGCTGCATGACCTCCAGCACCTCGTTGATCATCTCCGGGTCGAGCGCGGAGGTGGGCTCGTCGAAGAGGAGGGCCTTGGGGTTCATGGCGAGCGCCCGGGCGATGGCCACGCGCTGCTGCTGGCCGCCGGAGAGCTGGGCCGGGAACTTCTCGGCCTGGTCGGCGAGGCCGACCCGCTCCAGCAGTTCGCGGGAGCGCTTGTCCGCCTCCTCCTTCTTGCGCTTCCTGACCTTGATCTGGGCGAGGGAGACGTTGGCGAGGACCGTCTTGTGCGCGAAGAGGTTGAAGGACTGGAAGACCATCCCCACGTCCGCGCGGAGCGCGGCGAGCTCCTTGCCCTCGGCCGGCAGCGGCTTCCCGTCGAGCGTGATCGTGCCCGACTCGATGGTCTCCAGCCGGTTGATCGCCCGGCACAGGGTGGATTTCCCGGAGCCGGAGGGGCCGATGACCACCACCACCTCCCCGCGGCCGACGGTGAGGTTGATGTCCTGGAGGACGTGCAGTTGTCCGAAGTGCTTGTTGACGTCCCGCAGCTCGATCAACGGATCGACGGCCATACGCTGCCCTGCCCACTTGTCGGTGTGTCGAGGTCAGCGCAAACTATCCAGCCGCGGAAGGGCACTTCACCGCGACACGCCTAAAAGCCGCATAAAGGCCCCCGAGGTCAGCCTTTCGTGGCGGCGCGCCATTCCGGGGCAGTTCAGCCCTCCGAGGCCTCGGCGTACGCCTGGCTGAGCTCGGGGGATCCCGTCATCGCCCAGGACACCCCCGACTCGACCACGTTCAGCTCGCGGCCCGAGGCCAGCCGGATCATCGGCTGCCCGTTGGGCCACACCTGCCAGGCGGCGCCCGGAACGGAGCGGACGATCACCGTGCCGAGGTAGAAGCCCGCGTCGTTGCCGAGCCACGGGGTGATTTCCGGATCCCGGCGCCAGCGCGGCATCAGCTGGTCGATCTCCTCCAACGAGCGCGGGCTCTCGTCGAGTTCGAGCCCGGCCGAGCGTGCGTGGGCGCGCAGCATCTCGCATTCCGCGAACAACTCGTTGATGCCCTCGGGATCGTCCGCGAGGGCCGCGGCGAGCCCCGCGCCGCGGTCCGTTTCATGTCGGTTGATCCAATTGGCCAGGAAAGGGATGTTCATGGAGTCAGCCTGACACCAGGATCCGCGACCGGCCATAGGGCGCGCCTGAAGGATCACGGGCGAAGGGCCCGTTCCGCGACGCCCGGGGTGCGGCTAGACCTCCAGGTCGACGACGACCGGGGCGTGGTCGGAGGCGCCCTTGCCCTTGCGCTCCTCGCGGTCCACGTAGGAGTCGGTGACGGCCTTGGCGAAGGCCTCGTTCCCGTAGACCAGGTCGATGCGCATGCCCTTGTTCTTCGGGAAGGCCAGCATCCGGTAGTCCCAGAAGGTGTACGGCCGGTCGTACTTGAGCGCGCGCGGGAAGACGTCGGAGAGTCCGGCCGCGCGCAGCTGCTCCAGGGCGGCCCGCTCGGCCGGGGTGACATGGGTCAGGCCCTCGAAGACCGCCGGGTCGTAGACGTCCTCGTCGGTCGGAGCCACATTGAAGTCGCCGAGCACCGCGAAGGGGCGCTCCCCCGCCGCGTCTTCCGCGACGGCGGCCGACAGGGCACGGAACCAGTCCAGCTTGTAGCCGTAGTGGTCGTGGTCCACCTCGCGCCCGTTGGGCACGTACACCGACCAGACGCGTACGCCGCCGCAGGTGGCGGAGATCGCGCGGGGCTCCTCGACGCCCTCGTAGTCGGGCCCGCCGGGCAGCCCCACGACCACGTCCTCCAGGCCCACCTTGGAGAGCAGGGCCACGCCGTTCCACCGTCCGGTGGCGTTGACGGCGGACTCGTAGCCCAGGGCGCGGAGCTCCTCGTACGGGAACTGCTCCGCGGAGCACTTGGTCTCCTGGATGCACACGACATCGGTGGCGGAGCTCTCCAGCCAGGCCAGCAGGCGCGGCAGCCGGGCGGTGATGGAGTTGACGTTGAACGTGGCGATACGCATGCCGTCCAACCTACCGCCCGGCACCGACAGTCACAGGTCGGCGGTGTGCCCCGCGGTGAGTCGGCCGTACTCGGCGCCGCCGAGGCTGCCGATCTGGTTGGCGTAGATCGGCAGCACGATGTCGGTGAGGCCGGCGTCGTGGATGGCGAGGGTCTGGCGCGGCTTGACCTCGCGCACGTAGTCGATCACTTCGGCGATCTTGTTCCAGGGCGCGTGCACCGGGAGCATGAGGGTCTCCACGGGGGTCGCGGGCACGGTCAGCGCGTCGCCCGGGTGGAAGACGGAGGCGTCCACGAGGTAGCCGACATTGGTGATCCGCGGGATGTCGGGGTGGATCACGGCGTGCAGCTCGCCGTGCACCTGGACGTCGAAGCCGGCCGCGGTGAAGGCGTCGCCGTGGCCCACGGTGTGGACGCGGCCCGGATAGGCGGGGGCGAGCTTCTCCGCGACGCTGCGCAGGGTCCACAGCTGCGCCGCCGGGTTCGCGTCGAGGGCGGCGCGCAGCCGGCCCTCCTCGAAGTGGTCGGGGTGCTCGTGGGTGACGAGCAGGACGTCGGCGCCGAGGCCCGCGTCCGGTTCGCTGAAGGCGCCCGGGTCGATGACGAGCACGAGCCCGTCCTTCTCCAGCTGGACGCAGGAGTGCAGCCGCTTGGTGAGCTTCATGATCCAAGGCTAGCGCCGCGGGCGCCCGTACAGGCGGGGAAGACGGAGCCGACCGGATTCGAACCGGCGTCCTCGCGATTTTGGAGACCGCGCGCGACGACCTCTGCGCTACGGCTCCGCCTCCGGGGCGCACTGTACCCGCGAGGCAGGACAGCTCCTACGGCACCGCCGTGGAGACCACGTAGACCTTGGGGTACCCGGGGTGGCTGAGGTCGACGGTGATGTCGCGGGTGGGCCGGGGGTCCGGGGCGTCCAGGGTGGTCCCGTACCACTTGCCCTTCGAGCCGAAGCGCCAGCCCGCGGACGCGGTGTCGCCCGGGGAGATCGACACCCCGCTGGTCAGGGCCTCCCGGCTGGTGCCGGCCTCGGCGAGGAAGGTGTCGAGCTCCTCGGGGGTGACGCCGAACTGCACGTACAGGCGGCTGGTGTGCCAGTTGTTGGTCTCCAGGTACCCGACCCGCGAGGCCTTCACCGGGATCGGGACCTCGTAGATGCTGCGCTGCACCTTGGAGGGCCAGCCGGTGCGGACCTTCGCGGCGCCGACCTTGGCGGCCTTGTCGCGGCCGCTCTGGCGGCTCTGCTGGGCGGAGACGGCGAGGTAGCCGGCCGGGACGCCGACGAGCAGCAGGATGATGATCGCCGTGATCCAGCGGCGCCGCACCACGTGCTTGCGGTCCTCGGCGGGGGTGGGCTCCCCGGACCGCTCGTCGGGGGACGGGGCCTGGCGGGGCAGGGAGGGCGGGGTCACTGCTGTTCCTGGTCTTCGGGGCCGGTGGTCATGTCGCGCCGGCCGAACTGCGCGTAGCGCTCGTACCGCTCGACGCGCCGGCGCGTGGCCCGGCGGAAGCGGCGGGCGACGAGCCGGGAGAGGTCGGCGGCGCCGACCATGCCGGCCTCGGGGCCGAGCTGGGCCTTGGCGATGCGGGCCTCGGGGCGGTAGCCGCGGCCGGTGAGGTGGCGGCGGAAGGCGTCGCGGGCGGGGCCGATCAGCAGGTCGTCGGCGGCGCTGACACCGCCCCCGATGACGAAGCAGGAGGGGTCGAGGGCGGCCGCGAGGTTGGCGATGCCGACGCCGAGCCACTGGCCGATGTCCTGGAGGAGCTCGATGCACATGGCATCGCCCTCGCGGGCCAGCTCGGTGATGAGCGGCCCGGTGATCTCGTGGACGTTGCCGCCGACCCGGGCGATGAGGTTGTACGCGACCGGGGAGTCGGCGGCGGCCAGCTCGCGGGCCTCGCGGACCAGGGCGTTGCCGGAGCTGTACTGCTCCCAGCAGCCGCGGTTGCCGCAGGGGCACCGGTGGCCGCCGGGGACCACCTGCATGTGGCCGAACTCGCCGGCGACCCCGTAGCGGCCGCGCTTGACCTGGCCGCCTTCGAGGATGGCCCCGCCGATCCCGGTGCCCAGGGTGATCATGACCAGGTGGTCCTCGCCGCGGCCGGCGCCGAAGCGCCACTCGGCCCAGGCGGCGGTGTTGGCATCGTTGTCCACCATGACCGGGACCGCGAGCCGGGACTGGAGGGCGTCGCGCAGCGGTTCGTCGCGCCAGGCCAGGTGCGGGGCGAACAGGACGCGGGAGCGGTCGGCGTCGACCCAGCCGGCGGCGCCGATGCCCACGGCGTGCACGTCGTGCCGGTCGGACAGGTCGAGGACCAGCTCGACGATGGTGTCCTCGACCACCTTGGCGCTCTTGGACTTGTCGGGGGTCTCGGCGCGGATCTTCTCCAGGATGACCCCGTCGGCGTCGACCACGCCGGCCATCACCTTGGTGCCGCCGATGTCGATGCCGACGGTCGGAACGCGCGGTGCGGTCAGGTGCGACCTGCGCTCACGGGTCCCGATGGTCCGCAGGACGGTGCCCCGCGCCGCCCCCCGGTGGGCGAGCGTGAAGTCCCGGTACGTGCTCATCGAGTCGTGTCGTCCCTCAGGATGCGGTGGTGCCCTTGGCGGGGCCGGATGTGTTGTCAGGGCCGGATGTGTCGTCAGGTCCTGATTCTGCCACTCGCTCCAGTTCGTGGCTCAGTTCGTCGAGCTCGGAGCCGCCCGCCATCTGCCGGGTGAGCTCGTCCAGGGTGATCGAGTCGCGGGTGTGGCTGCCCGCCATGGTGCCGCGTTTGAGCAGCACGAACCGGTCCCCGACCAGGTGGGCGTGGTGCGGATTGTGCGTGATCAGGACCACGCCGAGACCCGCGTCACGGGCCGCGGCCACGTACTTGAGGACCACCCCGGACTGTTTGACGCCGAGGGCGGCGGTGGGCTCGTCGAGGACGAGGACCTTCGCGCCGAAGTGGACGGCGCGGGCGATGGCCACGCACTGCCGCTCGCCGCCGGACAGGGTGCCGATGGGCTGGTCCACGTCCCGCAGGTCGATGCCCATGCGCAGCAGCTCGGCGCGGGTGGTCCGGCGCATGAGCTCCACGTCGAGGCGGCGGAAGGGGCCGCGGCCCCTGGTGGGCTCGGAGCCGAGGAAGAAGTTCCGCCAGACGGGCATGAGCGGGACCACGGCGAGGTCCTGGTAGACGGTGGCGATGCCGCGGTCGAGGGCGGCGCGCGGGTTGGCGAGCACGGTCTCCTCGCCCTCGATCTCGAAGGTGCCTGCGTCGTGCCGGTGCAGCCCCGCGATGATCTTGATCAGGGTGGACTTGCCGGCGCCGTTGTCGCCGAGGACACAGGTGATCTCGCCGGCCGAGACCTCCAGGGAGACGTCCTGGAGGGCGCGGATGTTGCCGTAGTACTTGCTGACCTCCGTCAGCTTCACCAGGGCGGGTGCGGTGTCCGGGGTGGCCCCGGCTCCGGTCTCGGTCATCGTCACTTCGCCTCCGCCCGCTTGCGGACCCATGCGTTGAGCAGCGTGGCCAGCAGCAGCATCGCGCCGAGGAAGAACTTGAACCAGTCCGGGTTCCACTGGGCGTACACGATGCCGTTGCTGGTCATGCCGAAGATGAAGGCGCCCACGGCGGAGCCGATGGCCGAGCCGTAGCCGCCGGTCATCAGACAGCCGCCGATGACGGCCGCGATGATGTAGAGGAACTCGTTGCCGACGCCCTCGCCCGACTGGACCACGTCGAACGAGAAGAGGATGTGCTGCCCGGAGATCCAGGCGCACAGCGCGACGCCCATGTACAGGCCGATACGGGTCTTCACGACCGGCACGCCGGTCGCGCGGGCCGCGTCCGCGCCGCCGCCGACGGCGAAGATCCAGTTACCGGCGCGGGTGCGCAGCAGGATCCAGGTGGCCACGGCGACCAGGACCAGCCACCACAGGATGGTGACCTTGAGGGTGACCGACCCGAAGGTCCACTGCGAGGCGAAGAGCGCGCGGGCGGAGGAGAAGCCCTCCATGTCGGCGATGGTCTTGGTGGAGACCGAGCCGCTGATCAGCTTGGTGAAGCCGAGGTTCAGGCCGGTCAGCATCAGGAAGGTGCCGAGCGTGATGATGAAGCTGGGGAGTTTCGTGCGGGTCAGCATGAACCCGTTGAAGAAGCCGATCCCCAGGGTGACCAGCAGCGATACGAGGACGCCCACCCAGACGTTGGCGGTCATCTGGTAGCTGAACATCGAGCTGAGCAGCGCCGACGAGGTGACCATGACCCCGGCGGACAGGTCGAACTCCCCGCCGATCATGAGCAGGGCCACCGGGACGGCCATGATGCCGATGGTGGAGGCCGAGTACAGGATCGTGCTGAGGCTGGAGGCCCGCAGGAAGCTGTCCGCGGCGAAGGAGAAGAAGACGAAGACGGCGGCCGCGCCGACGACCGCGCCGAGCTCGGGCCGGCCGAGCAGGCGGCGCAGCAGCGAGGTGGGGGCGAGCCGCTCGTCGCGCGGGGCGGGGGCCGGAGCGGGGGCTTTGGTGGCGGTGCTCATCGGCTGCCCCGGTTGATGTACGGCTCCAGCGTGGCCGCCTCGGCCCCGGTCACGATCTGCGGCCCGGTGAGCACCGGCAGGCCGCCGCCGAGCACGTCGGCGTTGTACCGGTAGAGCCAGAGCAGGTCCACGGCCTCGTAGCCCTGGAGGTAGGGCTGCTGGTCGACGGCGAATCCGAGGGCGCCGGACTTCAGGTCGCGGGCCACGGAGGCGTTCAGGTCGAAGGTGTCGACCTCGGCCTTGCTGCCCGCCGCGTCCTTGGCCTTGACGGCCGTGGGGGCGAAGGGCGCGCCGAGGGTGACGATCGCGTCGACGGAGGGGTCGGCCTGGAGCTTGGCCTGCAGGGCCGCCTGGACGGACGGCATGTTGGTGCCCTCGACGTACAGGTTCTCCATGGTCCCGCCGGACTCGCCGAAGGTCTTCTTCGCTCCGGCGCAGCGCTGCTCGTGGCCCACGTTGCCCTGCTCGTGCAGGACGCAGACGGCCTTCTTGCGGCCGCGCTTGCCCAGCTCGGTGCCGACCGCCTCGCCGGCGATCACCTCGTCCTGGCCGATGTGGGTGAGGGCCCCGTAGGCGGCGGACTGGGCGGATCCCGAGTTGACCGTGATCACCGGGATGCCGGCCTTGACGGCCTTGGCGAGGACGTCCTTGAGGGCCTCGGGCTTGGCCAGGGAGACGATCAGCCCGTCGACCTTCTGGTCGATGGCGTTCTGGACGAACTGGGCCTGCTGCTGTGCCTGGTCGTCGTGGGCGTAGACGAAGTTGATGTTGTCCTTCGCCGCGGCCTCCTTGGCCCCCTTCTGCACGATGTCCCAGAAGGTGTCGCCGTCTCCCGCGTGGGTGACCATCGCGAAGGTCCAGCGCGGGGTGGAGACGGCGGGCCGGCCCGCCGCCTCGGCCTTCGCGCGGTCCTCGGCGCGCTTGCCGCCCGTACTGCTGCAGCCCACGAGGGAGGCACCCAGTACCGCCGCGAGCACCGCGCCCACGAGGCGTACCCCTGTCCGAACCCTAGCCACGTCTGCCCGTGCCTTTCGCTTGTCGGGCCGTTCCGCGAGCGCTGTCCCGCCGCGGTACCCGGTCGTCAAAACGGTCATATGTTTCAAGCCGCAGCCGCCCAGTATCCGTCACAGTGCACCATGCAAGGTCATCGGGGCCATTGCGGACCGTGCCGGACACAGCGGGACAGATTGACAGCTCCCCCGGACGGGGCCACGTTGAGTGCATGCGCATCGGGCTCATCGGAACGGGCCGGATCGGTTCCTTCCACGCGGCGGCACTGGCCCGGCAGGCGGACGCGGGCTCGCTCCTGCTCGCGGACGCCGACCCCGCGCGGGCGGTGCGGCTCGCCGACCGGCTCGGGGCCACGGCCGCGCCCACCGTCGAGCAGATCTTCACCTGGGGCGTGGACGCGCTGGTGGTGTCCTGCGCCACCGAGGGGCACGCGGACCTCGTCGTACGGGCGGTCCGCGGCGGGCTGCCGGTGTTCTGCGAGAAGCCCGTCGCCCCGGACCTGGGCCGCACCCTGGCGGTGCTGCGCGAGGTGGCGGCGGCCGGCGGGGTGCTCCAGATCGGGTTCATGCGCCGGTTCGACGCGGGCTACACGACGGCGCGCGACCTGGTCCGCTCCGGGGCCCTGGGGCGGCTGCACACCGTACGGACCACGACCGCGGACCCCTCGCCGCCGAGCGCCGCGTACCTGCGGACCTCGGGCGGGCTGTACCGGGACTGCCTGGTGCACGACTTCGACATGGTCCGCTGGGTCACGGGGCGCGAGGTCCGCGAGGTGTACGCGACCGGGTCGGACGCCGGACCGGCGCAGTTCCGGGAGGCGGGCGACATCGACACGGCCTCCGCCGTCCTCACCCTGGACGACGGGACGCTGGTCTCCAGTACCGGTACGCGGTGCAACGGCGCCGGGTACGACGTACGGATGGAGCTGGCCGGGGAGCTGGACCAGGTCTCCACCGGGCTGGACGACCGCACGCCGATCGCCTCGACCGAACCGCAGGGCCCGCCCCCGGCGACCAAACCGTGGCCGGGGTTCCTGGAACGCTTCGCCCCCGCCTACGAGGCCGAGCTGGCGGCCTTCGTCCGGCTGGTGCGGGGCGAGGGCCCCAATCCGTGCGACGGGGCCGAGGCGCTCGCCGCGTTCCGGGTGGCGGAGGCCTGTGAGCTCTCGCGGCGGGAGCGGCGCCGGGTGGCCCTGGAGGAGCTCCCGGACCTCTGAGGCCGGTGAGCGGACGCCCCGACTCCGTACCTGCGTGCCCCGAGTCCGTACGCGCGTCCCCCGAGTCCCTAAGTGCATGCCCGCTACCAGCGCACCGGGTGCCGGGTCGTCCCCCGGACCAGGGTCCCGGGCGTCCAGGTGAGGACGGCCGGCTCCTCCCGGAGGCCGGGGAAGCGTTCCACCAGGGACCGGATCGCGATCCGGCCCTCCAGCCGGCCGAGCGGGGCGGCGACGCAGTGGTGGATGCCGTGCCCGAAGGCGATGTGCCCGCCGCGGCCGGTGCGGCGGATGTCGAACGCGTCGGGGCGGTCGAAGCGGGCCGGGTCGCGGTCCGCCGCGGCCAGGCAGACGAGTACGGCGGAGCCCGCCTCGATGAAGGTGTCGCCGATCTCCAGGTCCGTGCCGGCGAAGCGGAAGGTGGCCGTCTCCACCGGGCCGTCGTAGCGCAGGATCTCCTCGACGGCGCCGTCGATCAGGCCGCCGGGGTCGGCGCGCAGGGCGGCGAGCTGCTCGGGGTGGGTGAGCAGCGCCCGCATCCCGTTGGAGATCAGGTGCACGGTGGTCTCGTGCCCGCCGACCATCATCAGGACGGCCATGGCGACCAGCTCCTGCCGGGACAGCCGGTCTCCCCCGTCCCCCCGGCTCGTCACCCAGTCGCTGAGCAGGTCCTCGCCGGGACGGGCGATCTTGGCGTCGACGAGCTCGGCCGTGTACGAGGTCATGGCGCGCACGGCCGCGTTCTCGGACTCGACCCCGGTGGGCGAGACCATCTCGGTGATCCAGCCGCGGAAGGCGCCGCGGTCGGCCTCCGGGACCCCGAGGAGCTCGCAGATCACGGTCATGGGCAGCGGCTGCGCGAAGGCCTCGATCAGGTCGGCGCGGCGCCCGGGGAGGGCTTCCATCCCGTCGAGCAGTCCGTCGACGATCTCCTGGATGCGCGGGCGCAGCCCCTCGATCCGGCCGGGGGCGAAGGAGCGGGAGACCAGCCGGCGCAGCCGGGTGTGGTCGGGCGGGTCGGCGCGCATCATGTTGGCGCTGGCCTCGGTCCGCTCCCGGTCCGTGTAGAGCCCGGAGGCCAGCCAGTTCTTGGACACCGCGGGGTGGGTGAGGGCCTGGCGGGCCTCCTGGTGACCGACGATCAGCCAGACCTCCTGGCCGTCGGCCGCCTTCACCCGGTGGACGGGCGCTTCCGCGCGCATGCGCGCGTAGTGGGGGTACGGGTTCTCGTTGAAGTCTTCGGCGATCGTACTGAGGTCCAGAACCGGCATGTGGCCACCCTAGACCGGGAGTTGATCTGCTCCGGAGCGGCTTTCGGCCATTCGTTCAGCCAGCCGCGCGGCGCCCCCAGGCGGTGCCCGCGAGCACCAGCGCGACCCCCGCGAAACCGGCCGCGCCGAGCCGCTCGCCCCCGATGGCGATGCCCGCCGCGGCGGCCCAGAGGGGTTCGGTGCCGAGCAGCAGGCTGACGCGGGAGGGCGAGGTGCGGCGGACCGCCCACATCTGGACGAAGAAGGCGAACAGGGTGCAGAAGACGGAGAGGAAGGCGAGCCCGGCCCACTCGGCGGGGCCGAAGTCGGCGGCGGCCGCCCAGGGGCTCGCGCCAGTGCCGGGCAGCAGGGCCAGTACGGCGAACACGGCGACGGCGGTGCCGAGCTGGACGGTGGTCAGGGAGAGCGAGTCCGCCTCCTGCACTGCCTTGATCCGGGACATGAGCAGGACGTGCGCCGTCCGCGCGAGCGCGGCGCCGAGGATGAGGAGGTCGCCGAGGCCCGGGGTGGCGAAGCCCGCCCCCTGGGTCAGCAGCACGACCCCGCAGACGGAGACGGCCGCGGCGCCGAGGAAGGCGGGCGAGGGGGCCGTGCGCCGGACGGCCGACTCGGCGAGCGGGGTGAAGATCATGGTCAGGCTGATGATGAGCCCGGCGTTGGTGGCGGAGGTGTGGACGACCCCGTAGGTCTCCAGCAGGAAGATTCCGCCGAGTACGAGTCCCAGCACTCCGGCGCCGCGCAGCTGGGCGGGGGTGAGCGCGCGCAGCTTGCGCCGGCCGGCGACGGCCAGGACGGGCAGGACCAGCGCGAAGCGCAGGACGAGCACCGCGATCACGGTGTGCGTGGTGGTGACGCCCTTGGCGGCGAGGTAGCTGCCGCCCCAGACGACGGCGACGAGCAGCACCGGCAGATCGGCGAGCCAGGCCCGGCGGGGGGCGGCGACGGGAGCGGGGGCGGCGATGGTGGACACCGGTTCTCCAACGGCAGAAGGCAGGTGGAGACTTCGGCGGCTCGCACGGGGGGCCCGCCCAAGCTACCCGAGCATGATCGGCCGGTCGAGCGTTTTACCTGGCCGCCGGCCGGGCCCGGTCAGGAGACGGCGCCGCGGACGACGGTGACGGGGCAGGGGGCGTGCTGGGTGACGTGGAGCGATACGGAGCCGAGGAGGGTGGCGACGAGTCCGGTGTGGCCGCGGTCCCCGACGACGAGGAGCTCGGCGCCCTCGGCCCGTTCCAGGAGGACACGGCCGGGGCTGCCGAGGACGATGGTGCGGGTCGCCTTCCGGGCCGCCTCCGCGTCGAGCACCTTGCCGATGGCCTCGTCCTGGATCTGGTGCGCCAGCTCTTCCGCGTTGAAGTCCGGGGCGACGGCGCCGGGTACCGTCGCGGCCCAGGCCTGGAAGTCCCAGCTGGTGACGGCCTCCAGGTCGGCGCCGGAGAGTTCGGCCTGGCGCTGGGCCCAGACCAGCGCCTTCAACGAGGGCGCGGACCCGTCGACGCCCACCACGATCCTGCCCATGTGCCTGCCTCCTGTGACTGTGTCCTGTGCCCTGTGACCGTGTCCTGCGGCTGCGCCCTGCGGCCATGTCCGCTTCGTGGCGACTATAGGGAATTGGGGCGTGTTTTTCGGCAGGGGCGACCATGGGATGCGCGTGGTTTGCAGATATTCATGCTGGTATGGGATTCAGGCCTGTGAACCCGGGAGAAGCAATGTCCTTTCGCCTCAACGAGTACGGCCAGCCCATCGGCGAGCCCGTGCCCGGCTGGTCCCCGCGGCCCCTGCCCGCCGCGGTCACGCTCACGGGCGGGCGCTGCCGGCTGGAGCCGCTGGACGCGGACCGGCATGCCGCCGAGCTCCACGCGGCCTACGTCAGCGGGTCCGACCAGCGGGACTGGACGTACATGTTCACCGGCCCGTTCGCGTCCCCGGAGGACTACCGCCGCTACGCCGAAGCCGCGGCGGCCTCCGCAGACCCGCGGCACTACGCGGTGATCGACCTCGCCACCGGCACGGCGACCGGCTCCCTCTCGCTGATGCGGCAGGACCCGGACCACGGCGTCGTCGAGATCGGCAACGTGATGTTCTCCCCGGTGATGAAGCGCCGCCCGGTCTCGACCGAGGCCCAGTTCCTCGCCATGAGGTACGTCTTCGAAGACCTCGGCTACCGGCGCTACGAGTGGAAGTGCGACAGCCTCAACGCCCCGTCGCGCACGACGGCGGAGCGCCTGGGCTTCACCTTCGAGGGAATCTTCCGGCAGGCGATCGTCTACAAGGGCCGCAACCGCGACACCGCCTGGTACTCCGTCACCGACAGCGAATGGCCCGCGGTCAGGCAGGGCTTCGAGGCCTGGCTCGCACCCGGGAACTTCGACGACCGGGCGGTCCAGCGCCGCTCGCTGGCCGAACTGCGCACGGCCGCCGCCCCTGCGCGACCGTGACGTACGGGCCGCCCTGACGCGTCACTCGAAGGTACCGAACGCGGCGCGCCCCTTCGGCCGGTAGGTGTGGATGGCCGTGCCGGCCGAGGTGGTGCGGGAGCCCGTCAGCTCGTAGGCCGTCGGCAGTCCGCCCGTGGGGAACAGCCGGCGTCCGCCGCCCAGGACCACGGGGAAGACCAGCAGGTTCAGCTCGTCCACCAGGTCCCGCGCCAGCAGCCACTGCGCCAGCGCGCCGCTGCCGTGCACCTGCAGCTCCCCCTCGGTCGCGTCCTTGATCCGTACGATCTCGCCCTGCAGCTGCTCCCCGTCGATCACCGTGGCGGGGCCCCAGGCCGGCTCCTTGAGCGTGGTCGAGGCCACGTGCTTGGGCAGCCGGTTCAGCCTGCTCGCGACCGGGTCGGCGGGGTCGTCGTGCTGCGGCCAGTAGGAGGCGAAGATCTCGTAGGTCCGGCGCCCGAACAGGAAGGCCCCGGCCCGGTCGAAGACCTCGGTGATGAACTCCCCCATGCCCTCGTCGGCGAAGGGCACGAGCCAGCCGCCGTACGTGAACCCGCCGCTGGGGTCCTCCTCCGGGCCTCCCGGGGCCTGCATCACGCCGTCGAGGGTCAGGAAGGTGGTGAGGGTCAGCTTTCCCATGGCACTGCGCTCCTTGGCTGCGGTACGTCGACCGTCACGGGTGTCGACTGTCACGGCTCCAGACTCCCGGGCCGCCCGGAACTCATCGCTCCGGCGCGCGCGAACGCGATGTCCGTTTCCTGCCAGCGCCGTTGCCCGCCGGGCGATTTCATTGAACTCGCAACCAACCGACACGGGAGGAACACCATGAACGGCAACGCAGTGGCCCTGGTGACAGGTGGCAGCAGGGGCATCGGCGCGGCGACCGCGCTGCGGCTGGCGCAGGACGGGGCCGATGTGGCCCTGACCTACGTCAACGACGCGGAGGCCGCCGCGGAGGTCGTGGGCAAGATCGAGGCGCTCGGCCGGCGCGGCCTGGCCCTGCGCGCCGACGCGGGGGACGCGGAGCGGGCCGCCGGGGTGGTGGAGGAGACCGTACGGGGCCTGGGCCGGCTCGACGTCCTGGTCAACAACGCGGGGGCCGGCGTGCTCGGCCCGCTGGAGGGGCTCACCCTCGCGGACGTGGACCGGGTCCTGTCGGTCAACGTCCGGGGTGCCTTCCTGGCCTCCCAGGCGGCGGCCGGCCGGCTGGACCGGGGCGGCCGGATCATCACCATCGGCAGCTGCATGACCCAGCGGGTACCGGGCCCGGGCGGCACCCTGTACGCGATGAGCAAGGCGGCGCTGACCGGCCTGACCAAGGCCCTGTCGCGGGAGCTCGGCGAGCGCGGGATCACCGCGAACCTGGTCCACCCGGGCCCGGTGGACACCGACATGAACCCGGCGGACGGCCCCTACGCCGCCTCGCAGTCGGCCATGACGGCCCTGGGCCGCTTCGCCACCCCCCAGGAGGTGGCCGCCATGGTGTCCTTCCTGGCGGGCCCGGACTCCGCGTACGTCACGGGCGCCGAGTTCTCGGTGGACGGCGGCCACGCCGCGTAGGCCGCCCGCGCGCTGAGCACGGGCAGGGGCCGTCAGGGCAGCCGGCGGCCGTCCTTCATCAGGCCGCGGCCGGCGATCTCGTACGAACGCCGCAGGGGCGCGCCGTCGAAACGGTGCGCCCCTGCGGGGTGTTCGCGCATGCCCCGGGGGTGTCGGCCCCCGGGGCGGTCACGAGGGTGGCGTCAGCCGCCCAGCTCCTGGTGGCGGGCGGTGTGCGCGGCGGTGCCGGCCTCCGTCAGCGCGCCGAAGAGGCGCAGGCGGGAGAAGCCGCCGTCCGGGAAGATGTCGATGCGCACGTGCGTGCCGACCGCCGGGGCGTCGAGCACGAAGCGGTGGTTGGTGTCGGGCTGCAGGCGGGTGCGCGGCAGGAACTCCGTCCACTCGCCCTCCTCGCCGGTCTTGATCGACAGGGAGGCCCAGCCGGCCGAGTTGCCCTTGAGGTACGCGGTGTCGATCTCGACGGCGCGGATCTCGGACTCGGCGACGAGCTGGTAGCGGATCCAGTCGTTGCCGTTGTCGCGGCGGCGGGCGGTCTCCCAGCCGTCGTCCATCTTGCGGGAGCGGCCCGGGTTGATGGTGTTGGTCGGCGGGGAGTAGAAGCGGTTGGAGGCGTCCTGGACGGAGCCGCCGTTCTCCAGGGCCACCACGTCGAAGGAGCCGAGCGCCGCGAGCCACTTGGGGTCGGGCACGACCTCGCCGTAGACGCGCAGGCGGGCGATGCCGCCGTCGGGGTGCTGGTTCACGCGCAGGTGCGTGAAGCGCTGCTCGGAGTCGATCTCGAAGCCGTTGGCCGCGTGGCCGCCGACGGGGGTGCGGGCGACGATGGTCGTCCACTTGATGTCGTCGCCCTGGAGCTCCGCCGGGGTCGGCGCGAGGGCGCCTTCCCAGTTGGTGGCCTCTACGGAGACGGCCTGCGGCATGTTGCCGCGGAAGTGGGCGGTGTCGACGACGATGCCGCGGATGACGCCGGGGGCGCCCAGGCGGACGAGCGCCCAGTCGTGGTCCTCGGGGGTCGGCCAGGGCTGGGTGGCGGAGATGCCGCGGCGGCGGCGGGTCTCCCAGCCGTCCATGACCTTGCCCTTGTGGCCGAAGTCCTCGGGGTCGAAGTGCGCGGCCTCGGAGATCAGCAGGTTCTCGCGCTGGGCGAAGAACTCGTCGTTGGCCTCGATGACACCGGCGCCGAGCTCACGGGCGGCGAGGTTCGCGTACTGGGTGAACGGGAAGTCCGCGCTGCGGTAGTCCGCGTACGGGTCGCCGCCTCCGTACGGGTTCGCGTTGCCGGTGAAGGATTCAATCGCCACTGTCAGTTCTGCCTTTCAAGGAGTCGGCCGGTGGGCTCGGACGGGGTGCCGTGGTCGGCGATCTGCGCTCCGCGGAGCCAGGTGGACTTCACGACGCCGTGCAGGGTCTTGCCCGCGTACGCCGTGACCTGGTTGCGGTGGTGCAGGTGGGCCGGGTCCACGGTGAAGGTCTCTTCGGGGGCCAGGACGGCGAAGTCGGCGTCGCGGCCGGCCTCGATCGCGCCCTTGCTCGCCAGACCGGCGAGGGCGGCCGGTGCGGCGGACATCCAGCGGACGACGTCCTCAAGGGTGCGTCCGCGCTTCTTCGCCTCGGTCCAGATGGCCGGAAGGCCCAGCTGGAGGGAGGAGATGCCGCCCCACGCGGTGGCGAAGTCGCCGGTCTTGAGGTCCGCGGTGGAGGGGGAGTGGTCGGAGACGATGCAGTCGATCGTGCCGTCGGCGAGCGCGTCCCACAGGACGTCCTGGTTGGCGGACTCGCGGATGGGCGGGCAGCACTTGAACTCGGTGGCGCCGTCCGGGACTTCCTCGGCCGTCAGGGTGAGGAAGTGCGGGCAGGACTCCACGGTGATCTGCACGCCCTCGGCCTTGGCCGCGGCGATCAGCGGCAGCGCGGAGGCGGAGGACAGGTGCAGGACGTGGACGCGCGCGTTCAGTCGCTTCGCCTGGTCGATCAGGTTCTGGATCGCGGTGTTCTCGGCGTCCTGGGGGCGGGAGGCCAGGAAGTCGGCGTACTTGGGGCCCGGGTTCTGCGGCGCGGACTCCAGGTGGTGCGGGTCCTCGGCGTGCACGATCAGCAGGCCGCCGAAGCCGGTGATCTCGGCGAGCGAGGCGGCGAGCTGCTCCTGGTCGAGGAGGGGGAACTCGTCGACGCCGGAGGGCGACAGGAAGCACTTGAAGCCGAAGACGCCGGCGTCGTGCAGCGGGCGCAGGTCCTTGACGTTGTCCGGCAGCGCACCGCCCCAGAAGCCGACGTCCACGTGCGCCTTGGCCCGGGCGACGTCCTGCTTGACCACCAGGTTGGCGGTCGTGGTGGTCGGCGGCAGGGAGTTGAGCGGCATGTCGAGGATGGTGGTGATGCCACCGGCCGCGGCGGCGCGGGTGGCCGTCCAGAAGCCTTCCCACTCGGTACGACCGGGGTCGTTCACGTGGACGTGGGTGTCGACCAGGCCGGGGAGGAGCACGTCGTCGCCGAAGTCCTCCAGCCGGGCACCGGCCGGTACGTCGGCCTCGTACGGCAGCACGGCCGCGATCTTCCCGCCGGCGACGGCCACCGAAGCGGCACGCGTCCCCTCGGGGGTGATGACGCGCGTCGAGCGCAGTACCAGTTCCACAGCCAGGTCGGACACCGGAACCTCCCCATCTACTTCCACAGAGCGAAATTCAACGTTCTGTTGACGGAGTCTTCACGTCGATCCGGAACCAGTCAAGAGCGCCCGGACGGACCACTGACGACTACGGATCGCAATTGGATGTTTCCACAGGATGGAATTAAGATTTCGCTATGCAGAATGTAGCTACCACCACCAGGAACCGGACGGGTAACTTCCCGAGGCCGTCCGCCACCAGGACAAACCGCCTCTGACCGGCGGGGACGGCATCGCCCCGGCTCTAGGGCCGACGCAGACCGACCGGTAGGCTGCTTGCTTGCCTGCCAGCACCGAAAGGACCGCGCCCGTGCCGACGTCCAGCGCCAGCACCACCGACGCCTCCACCAAGCCCACCGCCGCCAGCGGTGGCGTCCAGTCCCTTGAGCGCGCCTTCGATCTGCTCGAACGCATGGCCGATGCCGGGGGCGAAGTCGGCCTCAGCGAGCTCTCCGCCGCCAGCGGTCTGCCGCTGCCCACCATCCATCGCCTCATGCGCACCCTCGTGGCGTGCGGCTATGTCCGGCAGCAGCCCAACCGACGGTACTCCCTCGGACCCCGGCTGATCCGCCTCGGCGAGTCCGCGTCGCGGCTGCTGGGCACCTGGGCCCGCCCCTACCTGGCGCGTCTGGTGGAGGAGACCGGCGAGACCGCGAACATGGCCCTGCTCGACGGGGACGAGATCGTCTACGTCGCCCAGGTGCCGTCCAAGCACTCGATGCGCATGTTCACCGAGGTCGGCCGCCGGGTGCTGCCGCACTCCACCGGCGTGGGCAAGGCGCTGCTCGCCTACACCCCCGCGGACGAGGTCAGGGCGCTCCTCGCGCGCACCGGGATGCCCGCCGCGACCGAGAAGACCATCACCACCCCCGAGGGCTTCCTGGACGCCCTGGAAGTGGTCCGGCGGGTGGGCTACGCCGTCGACGACAACGAGCAGGAAATAGGAGTCCGCTGCCTGGCGGTCTCCGTGCCGAACTCGCCGACCGCCGCCGCGATCTCCATCTCCGGCCCGGCCGGCCGGGTGACGGAGGCGGTGGCCGAGTCCTTCGTGCCGATCCTCCAGGGCGTCGCGGCCGAGCTGTCGGTGGCCCTGCAGAGCCAGAACCCCGCGTAGGCGACCCGCGTACGGGAAAGGCCCCGGCACCCCTTCGAAAGGGGGCCGGGGCCTTCCTCGTAGGCCCTACGGGGCCGGGACGGGCTCCGCGCCCTGGGTGAGGCGGCCGTCCGTCATCGTCGTGGTGCGGTCCATCCGCTCCAGGTGCGCGTGGTCGTGGGTGACCAGCACGGTGGCGGTGGAGCGCTCCCGGGTCAGGGTGACCAGCAGGTCCAGGATCGCGGCGCCACGCTCGTGGTCGAGGGCGCTGGTGGGCTCGTCGACCAGCAGTACGGCGGGCTCGTTCATCAGGGCGCGGGCGATGTTGATCCGCTGGCGCTGCCCTCCGGAGAGCTGGTGCGGCCGCTTGTCGGCCTTGTCGGCCAGCCCCACGGCGTCCAGCAGCTCCAGGGCCCGCCGGCGCAGGGCCCGCGCGGGCCGGCCGGAGAGGTGGGCCATCACCTGGAGCTGTTCGGCGGCGGTGAGCGAGGCCAGCAGGTTCGGCTGCTGGAAGACGATGCCGATCTTCTCCCGGCGCAGCGCCGACTTCTCGCCCGCGGAGAGCCGCGAGGCGTCCTGTCCCGCCACGACCACCCGGCCGGTGTCGGGCGTGACCAGGGTGGCGGCGACCGCCAGCAGGCTCGACTTCCCGGAGCCGGAGGGGCCGACCACCGCCGTCAGGGTGCCGGCGGGCACCTCCAGGGCGACCGAGTCCAGCGCCGTGAGCCGGCCGTCGCCGTCCGGGTAGGTGAGCGTGACGTCGTGCACGAGCAGGGTCATCGGGCGCTCCCGAGAGCGGTCAGGGGGTCTACGGCGGTGATCCGCCGGATGGACAGGGCCGCGCCGAGCGCGCCGAGCGCGATCATGACGGCGGCCGGGACCAGCACGGTGGCGGCTTCGAGCACGAAGGGCACGGCACCGCCGCTGATCAGCGCTCCGAAGCCGGCCGCGAGCGCGGTGCCCGCACCGGTGCCGAGCGCCAGCATCACCACGGCCTGCCCGAGGGCGTCCTTGAGCAGGTACGGGGTGGAGGCACCCAGTGCCTTCAGCACGGCGATGTCCCCGCTGCGCTGGATGGTCCACACGGTGAAGAAGGCTCCTATGACCAGGGCCGAGATGGCGAAGAGGAACCCGCGCATCAGCTGGAGCGAGCCGTTCTCGGAGGTGTAGGAGCCGATCGCGCTCAGGGCCTCGTCGACGGTCTGCGCCCTGGTGCCGGTGGCCTCGTCGCCGGCCGCCCAGTCGACGCCGTCCTTGCCGTCCAGGGCCACGACGGTGGCGAGGGTGTCGATGGAGGTGCCGGGGTTGCCGATGCGCTGCCAGTCGTTGAGGTCCATCCAGACGACCGGGGTATGGCTGTAGGCGGCGGTGCCGGAGACGCCGGCCACGGTCATCTCCACCTGGCCGATCCTGACCTTGGCTCCGGCGCTCAGCCCGCCGAGCTCCCCGGCGGCCTTCTCCGTCAGGACCACCCCGCCCTGGGTGAGGCCGCTCCCCCGGGGTGCGAGGGAGCCCGCCGGATCGACGCCGAAGACGGACACGGCCGCCGTGCGCTCACCCGAGACGACATTGGTGGTGCGGATGCCCAGCGGCTGCGCCGAGGTCACCCCGGGCCGCTCCCGCCAGGCCAGCCAGGCCTTCTCGGGCACCTGCGAGTTGGTGAAGGAGACCTTCTGGTCCCCGGCGGGCGCGGCGAACGCGAGGCGGGTGGTGGCGGGCAGGCCGGTGATGGCCGAGATGTTCTCCCGGGCCAGGCCCGCGGTGAGCCCGGACAACAGGCCGACCAGCAGCGTGATCAGCAGTACGACCGATCCCATCAGGGCGAAGCGGCCCTTGGCGAACCGTAGATCTCTCCATGCGACGAACATGTTCCCCACCTTGGTGTTCCGCGTGGACACAAGGCATCGCGCCACAGTAGAGATCCTCGTATCGAAGGGCCCACCAAGACATCAATCCTTTGGTTGACCGGGGCTCCCGGACCCGGACTTACGCTGGTCAGGCCATGACTGCTCCCCTCCCGCCCCTCCCGCCCCCCGCGCCCGCACCCGCCGGCGTCCGCACCCTCACCCCGGTCTCCCGGATCCTGCGGCTGTGCCTGCACGCACTGCTCTTCGGCCTGCTCGCCCTGGCCGCCGGGCGGGCCGTCGCCGACTCCGCGCCGGACGCCGGCTGGGTGGTCGCGGCCTGCGCACTGCTGGCCGCCGTGTACCTCGCGGGCGTACGGACCCCCGCGGTGCACCGCTCGGCGCGCGCCGGGGCGGTGTGGCTGGCCGGATTGTGCGCGGCCTGGGCCGCGCTGCTGGTGGTATCCCCCGACGGGCTGTGGATCGCCTTCCCGCTGTACTTCCTGGAGCTGCACCTGCTGCGGCTGCGCTGGGGCGTGGCCGCCGTCGCGGCGACGGCTGCGGCGGCGATCGGCGGCTTCCTCGCGCACAGCAGCGCGGTGACCCCGGGGGCCTTCCTCGGGCCGCTGCTGGGCGGCGCCGTGGCGGTGGCGACCGTACTGGGCTACCAGGCGCTGTACCGGGAGAGCGAGCGGCGCCGCGAGCTGATCGAGGAGCTCATCACCACCCGGGCGGAGCTGGCCGCGGCCGAGCGGAGCGCCGGGATCCTGGCGGAGCGGGAACGCCTCGCCCGGGAGATCCACGACACCCTGGCGCAGGGCCTGTCCTCCATCCAGCTCCTCCTGCGGGCCGCGGAGCGCAGCCTGCCCGAGGGGTCGGCGGCCCTTCCGCACATCGGCCGGGCCCGGGAGGCCGCGCAGGAGAACCTCGCCGAGGCGCGTCGGTTCGTACGGGCCCTCACGCCTCCGGACCTGGAGCACGGGTCGCTGCCGGCCGCACTGGAGCGACTGTGCTCGGGGGCGCCGGGGCCCCGGGTCCGCTTCTCCCTGAGCGGCACCGCGCGCCCCCTCCCGACCCCCTACGAGGTGGCGCTGCTGCGGATCGCGCAGTCGGCGCTGGCCAATGTGGTGCGGCACGCGGAGGCGGGGCGCGCCGAGATCACCCTGACCTTCATGGACTCCTCCGTGACCCTGGACATCGTCGACGACGGCAAGGGCTTCGACCCCACGTCCGCGCCCTCCGGCGAAGGCGGCTTCGGGCTGCCCGCGATGCGCTCGCGCGCCGAGACCCTCAGCGGCCTGTTCACGGTGGAATCCGCCCCCGGCCAGGGCACCGCCGTGGCCGTCACCCTTCCCCTGCCCGCGGAGGCCCTGTCATGACCATCCGGCTGCTCCTCGCCGACGACCACCCGGTGGTCCGGGCCGGACTGCGCGCGGTACTGGACACGGAGCCGGACTTCGAGGTGGTGGCGGAGGCCGCGACGGCGGAGCGGGCCGTCGAGCTGGCCGGCTCCGCCGGGGTCGACGTGGTCCTGATGGACCTCCAGTTCGGCCCCGGCGGCGGCATGCACGGCTCGGCGGCCACGGCACTGATCACGGCCGGTTCCCCATCGCCCCGGGTACTGGTCCTGACCACGTACGACACGGACGCGGACATCCTGGCGGCGGTGGAGGCCGGCGCCTCGGGCTACCTCCTCAAGGACGCCCCGCCGGAGGAACTGGCGGCGGCGGTCCGCACCGCGGCGGCCGGCCAGTCCGCGCTGGCCCCGGCGGTGGCCCTGCGCCTCATGGACCGCATGCGCACCCCCGCCGAAGCCCTGACCAAGCGCGAACTGGAGGTCCTCCAACTGGTCGCGGACGGCCTGTCGAACCAGCAGATCTCCAAGCAGCTCTTCCTGAGCCAGGCCACGGTCAAGTCCCACCTGGTCCACATCTACGCCAAACTCGGCGTCGACTCCCGCACCTCGGCCGTGGCCACGGCCGCCACCCGCCGCCTGATCCGGACGCCGTAGGCCAACTCAGCCGTCCGGCGTTTGAGGACCGGGGTCCTGGGCGGAGCCCCGGGGAACGGTGGAAGGGCGGGTAGGGGACTCCGCCCCCGCAGGGCCCACCCACCCGCACCGGGTTCCGGGCCCAGAGCCCCGGTGGCGGGCTACGCCACCCAGTACGGCCGCTCCACCGCCGAAGGCAACGGCACGCCCCCGTGAAACGCCTCCGCGAGCCTCCGCACCCCCTCGTCCAGTTCCTCCGCCCCCAGCGTGTAGGGAATCCGCAGCCGGTGCTCGAAGGTCCCGGGGTCCACCCCGAACCGCGCGCCCCGCCCGATGTTGACCCCGGCCGCCGCCGCCCGGTCCGCCAGCGCGGAGCTGACCGGCTCCCCCAGGTCCACCCAGAGCGAGAGTCCGCCCGGCGGCACCTGCCAGGTCCACTCCGGCGTGTGCCGCTCCAGCGAGGCGATCAGGGCCGCCCGCTGCCCCCGCACCTGCTCCAGCCGCACGGGCAGCGTCCGCTCCAGGCCCTCCAGCAGGGGGAGGGCGACCAGCTGGTCGAGGACGGAGCCGGTCATGTCGGCGGCGACCCGTACCGCCGTCAGCTCCGTGATCATCTTGGCGGTGGCGCGGATCCACCCGACCCGCAGGCCGCCCCAGTGCGTCTTGCTCAGGGAGCCGATGGTCACCACGTGATCGGCCCCGCCCATCGGCGCGAGCGAGGCCAGCGGGGCGGGCGCGGGCACGTCGAGCGCGATGTCGGCGATGGTCTCGTCGACCACCAGCCAGGTCCCGGTCCGCCGGGTCGCCGCGAGCAGCCGCAGCCGCTGCTCCTCCGGCATCAGCGCACCCGTCGGGTTGTGGAAGTCGGGGATCACGTACGCGAGCCTCGGCACGGTCTGGCGCAGCGCGGACTCGGCGATCTCCAGGTCCCAGCCCGCGTCGGAGACGGCGATCGACCCGGTGCGCAGCCGTGCGTGGCGCAGGGCGTCCAGGGCGTTGGCGTAGGTCGGGTTCTCGGTCATCACCCGGTCCCCGGGCCGGCACAGCAGGCTCACCACCAGCGCGAACGCCTGCTGCGCGCCCGCCGTGACGAGGATCTGCTCGGGGCGGGTCGCCAGTCCCCGCCGGGTGAACCGCTCCGCGATGGCGGTCCGCAGGTCGGGGAGCCCGAAGGGGTGGTAGCCGGGGGTGCGGGCGAAGGCCGGGAGCCTGGGCGCGGCCCGGGCCACGGCCTCGGTGAGGCTGTCCTCGGGGGCTCCCATGGCGGCGATGGCCAGGTCGATGCCGGGGTCGCCGTCGGCGTGGTAGCCGCCGGCGCCGACGATGGCGTGCGCGCCGACCGGGCGGTGGCCTTCGGGGAGCTCGGTCCAGGTCCCGGAACCGCGGCGGCTGCGGACGTAGCCGCTCTCGCGCAGGAGGTCGTAGGCGCCGGTGACGGTGGCCCGGCTGGCGCCGACCGCCTCGGCGAGCTCGCGTTCGGCGGGCAGGCGCACGTGCAGGGCGATCCGGCCGTCGAGGATCAGCGTGCGGACGGCGTCGGCCAGGGCCCGGTAGCCGGGGCGGGCCCGTACCTCGGCGGGGAGCAGGGCCGCGAGCTGGCGGCTGCCGATCGTTCTGTCCGCCGTCTGGACCACTCGCCCGTTTGCCATGCCAACCTCCCCTGATTGGCTCTGCCTGCCAGGCCAATCCGGGTCCAGACTCGCTGTATTGGCCGCCGATTGGCAAGGAAGATGACGCAATGTCGCAGAGACTGACCGACCGTGACGAACGGGCCCTGCTCGCCGCCGCCGAGAACCGGATCGCCGAACCCCTGCGCGTGGGGGCCGCGCTGGCCGCCGTACGGCGCCTCCTGCGGCGCGAGCGAGAATCGGTGACATGTCACCCCACAGCAGCACACCCGACCAGCACCGGCACGAGCCCGCGGCGGCAGCCGGCCTCTCCGCTCCCCCGGTGATCGCCGGTCTCCTCCTGGCGGCCGGCGGCGGCCGGCGCCTGGGCGGCCGCCCGAAGGCCCTGCTGACCTACCGGGGCCGCCCGCTGGTGGAGAACGCCGTACGGGTCCTGCGCGAGGCGGGCTGCGGCCCGCTGCACGTGGTGCTCGGCGCCTCCGCGGCCGAGGTGCGCGAGCGCGCCGACCTGAGCGGCTGCGTGGTGACGGACAACCCGGACTGGGCCGAGGGCATGGGCTCCTCCCTGCGGGTCGGCCTCGCCTCGCTGGCCGGTACGGGCGCCGGCGCGGCCCTGGTCTCCCTGGTGGACCAGCCGGGCATCGGCCCGGAGGCGGTGGCCCGGGTCCGGGCCGCCTACCGGTCCCCCGCGAGCCTGGTGGCGGCGGCGTACGACGGCGAGCGCGGGCACCCGGTGCTCTTCGGGGCGGACCGCTGGCCGGACATCGTGGCGACGGCCACGGGGGACAAGGGCGCGCGGGTGCACCTCGCGGCGCACGCGGACGAGCTCACGCTGGTCGAGTGCGGTGACATCGCGGAGGCCTTCGACATCGACACCCCTCCCGACCTGGCACGACTCGCCTGAGCAGGCTGTGACCACGATGGCACTGAGGGCCACCGGGAACCGGCCGGGAACCGGAATCTGTCGACTCAGAGAATCTCGACATCAACAAACCATTGAACTTCCACCATGAGGAAATTACTATCCACTGGTCAGAAGCGCCCTGAACCCCCAGACGGCGCCCGCGACCGTATCCCGGAACTCTCCACACCCGACGGCACTGCGTGCCGTCTCGCGCGAGCATTCCCCCGCGGCCGCCAGGCACCGCCGCTGAAGGAGTGACAGATATGTCCGCACCAGCGCCGTCATCGCTGGCCATCGTCGACGCCGAGCCCCTGCCCCGGCAGGACGAGGTCCTCACCGACGCGGCTCTCGCCTTCGTCGCGGAGCTCCACCGGCGGTTCGCCCCGCGCCGTGCCGAGCTCCTCGCCCGCCGCTCCGTGCGCCGCGCCGAGATCGCCCGCACCTCCACGCTCGACTTCCTCCCGGACACCGCACAGGTCCGCGAGGGCGACTGGAAGGTGGCGCCGGCCCCGGCCGCGCTGAACGACCGCCGTGTGGAGATCACCGGTCCGACGGACCGCAAGATGACCATCAACGCCCTGAACTCGGGCGCCAAGGTCTGGCTCGCCGACTTCGAGGACGCCTCGGCTCCCACCTGGGAGAACGTGGTCCTCGGCCAGCTCAACCTGATCGACGCCTACGAGCGCCGCATCGACTTCACCGACGCCCGCACGGGCAAGGCCTACGCCCTCAAGCCCGCCGAGGAGCTCGCCACCGTCGTGATGCGCCCCCGCGGCTGGCACCTGGAGGAGCGCCACCTGAGCTTCGAGGGCGGCCCGGCCTCCGGCTCCCTCGTCGACTTCGGCCTGTACTTCTTCCACAACGCCAAGCGCCTGATCGAGCTCGGCAAGGGCCCGTACTTCTACCTGCCGAAGACGGAATCCCACCTGGAGGCGCGCCTCTGGAACGAGATCTTCGTCTTCTCCCAGGACTACGTCGGCATCCCGCAGGGCACCGTCCGCGCGACCGTCCTGATCGAGACGATCACGGCCGCGTACGAGATGGAAGAGATCCTCTTCGAGCTGCGCGACCACGCGGCGGGCCTGAACGCCGGCCGCTGGGACTACCTCTTCTCCATCGTCAAGAACTTCCGTGACGGCGGCGAGAAGTTCGTCCTGCCGGACCGCAACGCGGTGACGATGACCGCCCCCTTCATGCGGGCGTACACCGAACTGCTGGTCAAGACCTGCCACAAGCGCGGCGCGCACGCCATCGGCGGCATGGCGGCCTTCATCCCGTCCCGCAAGGACGCGGCGATCAACAAGGTCGCCTTCGAGAAGGTCAAGGCCGACAAGGACCGCGAGGCCGGCGACGGCTTCGACGGCTCCTGGGTCGCCCACCCCGACCTGGTCCCGATCGCGATGGCCTCCTTCGACGCCGTCCTGGGCGAGAAGCCCAACCAGAAGGACCGCCTCCGCGAGGACGTCCACGTCGCCCCCGGCGAGCTCATCGCCATCGACTCCCTGGACGCGAAGCCCACGTACGACGGCCTGCGCAACGCCGTCCAGGTCGGCATCCGCTACATCGAGGCGTGGCTGCGCGGCCTCGGCGCCGTCGGCATCTTCGGCCTGATGGAGGACGCCGCCACCGCCGAGATCTCGCGCTCGCAGATCTGGCAGTGGATCAACGCCGGCGTGGTCTTCGAGAACGGCAAGCTCGCCACCGCCGACCTCGCCCGCGAGGTCGCGGCCGCCGAACTCGCCGCCATCCGCGCCGAGGTCGGCGAGGAGGCCTTCACCTCCGGCAAGTGGCAGCAGGCCCACGACCTCCTCCTCCAGGTCTCCCTCGACGCCGACTACGCGGACTTCCTCACCCTCCCCGCGTACGACCAGCTCATCGGCTGAAACCCCACCTTCGGCTGAATCGCACAGCAGCCGAAACCACGCGCCTCCGCCCCCGTCGCCTCACCGCGCCGGGGGCGGAGGTGTTTTCGCGGACACGCCGGCCGGAAATCGGTGTTCCGCGATTCGATCTCTGGCTAACCTTGCAAGGCGCTCGCTTCCTTCTTCACGAAGGGTGTAGGTGACGCGGTTCTTCGGACGGCTCGGTTCCCCGGTTGGGGACTTCCCTGCCACATCCGACTCCTCGAGGAGATGCAGAGCATGGAGCCCGTCAAGTACACGTCCCCCCGTCGCACCTGGCTGCGTGACCTCGCCCTCAGCATCGCTGGTGGCCTGGCTACGGAACTGGTTCTCTGGGCGGGGCAGACGGCAGCGTCCCTCACCGGACTCCGGTGAGGCCGGCGGCGGGCCCTCGCGGCCCGCCGCCCCATTCCACCGCACCCTCAGAAGAAGCCCACTTGGCCTTCGTGCACAGAGGACTTGCGCCTCCTGCCCGACCGGGCGTCGTACTCCCTGATCTCGCGGCGCAGTCGTTCCTGCGGCGACAACTCCACGGGGGCCGGCCTCAGCCCCTGATCGTCCACGGGGTCGATCAGCGTCCGAAGATGGCGCCTGGTGTCCTCGTCGGTGGAGTAGATCACCGTGCAACGGCTCGCCCGCGTCAGCAGCACGTGATAGGCGTTCCGGATCCGCCGTGCGAACTCGGCGGGGTCACCGGGAAGCATCGGATCCATCGAGCCCTTCCGCACGGTCTCCCGGATCCCGGTCTTCTCGTCCTTCGGCGAGGCCTTGCCCTTGCGAAAGATCCACTCTCCGTCACGCCAGACCATGTCGTCGCCCATGATGACGCCGCACCAGTCCCATTCGAGGCCCTGTGCGGTATAGACACAGCCGATCTGGCCGATCCCCTGCGGCCTCACGCCCCAGTACTTGGCGGGCGGCTCACCCCCGCCGTACCTGGACCGGGTTCCCTTCGCGTTCCACGTCCGGTGCCAGTCCCCGATCTGCACGTCCTTGTGGAGCACATGCGTCTGCGGATGCGGCTCGCTCCACGGCCAGGCGAATCCAGCCACCATGCGTGCCGTCGCACCGTCGCGCTCCTCCCGAAGAACGATTTCCTCGAGCGCTTCCACGCTGTCCGCCATCTCGACGTACATCAGGCCGTCCGGGGCCCAGGGTTGCGCCACTTCGCCGGAGATCCCCAACAGGTCCAACACCCAGTTCCGGTAACTGTCGCTTCCTCCGCAGCGGAACTCGGTGCGCAGATCGTACGTACCGAGGGCCACGCCGTGCCGTTGGGCCGCCTCCTCGATCAGGGCGCTGTTGCCCACGTCATCGCGACGCAGCGACTGGTTCTCGTCCAGGAGGAAAACCGTGACGCGGGCGGCCTGGATCAACTCGTCCACCTGCGGCTGCTTACCCCGGTCCTCGGCCTTCATCCGCTGGTGTTCCGACTTTGCCCGCAGCCTGTGCGCCTCGTCACAGATGAGCAGGTCGAGCAGGGGATCGGGAGCTTCGACGAAGTTCAGGAAGTACGCGAGCTGGTCCTCGGAGAGCACGCCGTCCTTCTGGAACAGATCTCTCAGCGAGCCGTCGAAGGCATACGAACCAGTGGCGTAGCCAGCCCGCAGTCCTTTCGCGGTGAAATACCGGAGCAGTTGCAGACCAATCGCGCTCTTCCCCGTCCCCGCGCCTCCCCTCACCAAGAACACCGCCTGCCCGGCCGCCCCTTCGGACTCCTTGCCCACCCGCTCGACGGAGCGCTTCACGTCGCGCCACACCGTCCGCTGCTCACCGCGCAGGGTGAACGCCGTATCCGCGCCCTCCGAGTAGGCCACGGCCTCCAGCAAAGGTGCGTTGCTCAGGCCGAGCCGACGAAGAAGGCGTGCCGCTGCAGGCGCGCCGCTCTCCTGCGTGAAGCGGTCCCCGAGCTCCTCCAGCAGTTCCTCACGCGTGTCGTCCGTGAAGTAGAGGGCGTGCGCCCCCCTGTCCGTTCCGGCCTTCAGCAAAGGCCCCACCGAGTCCTCGGTGGCGTTGTGCAGGTAGGTCAGCCCCGCATAGGAAACGGCAAGGCCGGGCGCCGCCTGGTCCGCGGTGAAATAGTCGATGATTCCGCGTACCTGCGTGCTCGGGTGCTTCTTCGGAGTGCGGTAGCCGGGAACGTCCACCTTCTGCGGATCGGTGGCCTGCGCCACCGATTTCCATCGCTTGAGCTCCACGACCAGCAACGAGTCCTGCCGCGACTCGGGATGCGTTCCCACCAGGATGACGTCCGCCGGGGCCGCCACCCCGTCCGGCCGGCATTCCACGAACATGTGGACTTCGCCGTGCCCCGCCTCGACGAGTTCTTCGGCGAGCCTGACCAGGCTTTCCTTCCAGGCGGCCTGTTCCCCGGGCGAAGCTTCCTTCCTCTGGAACTCGATCCAGCGAGCGGCCATGTGCGGCAGCAGGCGGCCCCGGGCGTGCAGGCGCAGCAACTGCCGGGCGGAAAGTTGCAGCAAAAGCACGACCGGTCCCCCAGGGCACGAGAAATCCCGTGCGGTGGGGGCATGTCCGGATCGGAAGCCCGTCGGTCCGCAATGACCCGGCGATCATAGATCGGCGCCCGTGATCTCCACCCCACCACCCCCGCTGGGTGATCGATCACCGCGATAGTCTTGGCCACGACATCCATGCGGCCCGCCGGGCTTCCGCTCCGCGCCCTCGGAGTTCCGAAGGACATGCCCCCACCCGCACGACTACTTCGTGCTGCCTGGGGGCTTCCTTGCTGTTCCGCGACTCCGCCGCCGCCGTGGCCGCCGAGATCCTCTCCGGCTCCTTGTACTTCCGGCTGACCGAGCAGTTCGTCCACGTGCACGGACACAAGCCCAGCCCCGGTGAAGCCAGGTCGTGGGAACGCAGCATCCCGGTAGTGGCGAACGCGCTCAACGACGCCGGACTCGGGCAGGTCGAGATGCTGATCGAGTACGGCCTTCCCTTGACCAGCAAGCGGGCCGACGTCGTCCTGGCCGGAAAGCACCCCAGGACCGGAGAACCCTCGTACGTCGTCGTCGAGCTGAAGCAGTGGAGTCAGGCAGCCCCTGACGACGAGGACCCGACACTGTGCCTCATGGACGGCTACTCCCGCCCGAAGCTGAATCCGATCGAGCAAGTACGCCGCTACTGCCGCTACCTCGCCGACTTCAACGGGGCCCTTTCCGGCCGTTCCGAACGAATTCACGGAGTCGCCTATCTCCACAACGCGACCGAGTTCGGTGTCGCTGGACTGGCCGAAGCGGGGGAGGACCAATTCGGGCAGCTCTTCTCGGCGGACCGGCGGGGAGCGTTCCTCGACTACCTGCGCGCGAAACTGGCGCCCTCCTCCGGGGCGTCGGCCGCCGACGAACTGCTCGCCGGCAAGACCCGGCCCTCGCTGCAGCTGATGGACGTCGCCGCCGAAGAAGTGCGGGAGCGGGAGCTGTTCGTCCTCCTGGATGAACAGCAGGTCGCGTACCGGACCGTGATCGGCGCGGTGGAACGCGCGAAGCGCTCGGACCACAAAGAGGTCGTGGTCGTCACGGGAGGACCCGGTACGGGCAAGAGCGTGATCGCGCTCTCCCTCCTGGGAGAGATGTACCGGCAGGGCGTTCCCACCTTGCACGCCACCGGATCGAAGTCCTTCACCCAGACCATGCGGAAGGTGGCCGGATCCCGCAAGCGTGAAGTACAGGAACTCTTCAAGTACTTCAACAGTTTCATGACCGCGGACAAGAACAGCCTCGATGTACTGATCTGCGACGAGGCGCACCGGATCCGGGAGACGTCGGCCAACCGCTACACGCGCGCCCAGCACCGGACCGGAAAGCCGCAGATCTCGGAACTGATCGACGTGGCACGCGTACCCGTGTTCCTCCTCGACGAACACCAGGTGGTGCGCCCCGGAGAGATGGGCACCGTCGAAGAGATCCGGGCGGCCGCCGCGGCCAAGGGCCTGACCTGCCGGGTCGTGCCGCTCGACAGCCAGTTCCGCTGCGGCGGCAGCGACGCGTACCTCAACTGGGTCGTCCGTCTGCTGGGCCTCGAACCGGGCGGCCCCCTCGCCTGGGAGCCGGACGGCAAGATGCACCTCATGGTGGCCGACACCCCGCAGGAAATGGAGGACTTCCTCGAGGCCAGGCGCGCGGAGGGCTACGGTGCGCGGATGTCCGCGGGCTACTGCTGGAAGTGGACCACCCGGATCGTGCCCGGGGAGCCCCTCCCCACCGATGTCGTCGTCGGGGACTGGGCGCGCCCCTGGAACCTCGCCGGCGACAGGTCCGTCGACGGGGCGCCCCCGTCCTGGCTCTGGGCCACTGATCCCGCGGGCTTCGGCCAGGTCGGCTGTGTCTACACCGCTCAGGGCTTCGAGTACGACTGGAGCGGAGTCATCCTCGGCCCCGACCTCGTGTGGCGCACCGATCGCTGGGTCACGGTCCGCGCGGCTTCGAAGGATCCCGTCTTCACGAAGTCGACCCCCGACGCCGACGTGGACCGGCTCATCCGGAACACCTACAAGGTCCTCCTGACGCGAGGCATGGTGGGAACGGTCGTCCACTCCACGGACGCCGAGACCCGGACCAGACTCCGCGAGCTGGCCGGCGCGCTCGTGGCCCCGGTCAGCGTCTGATCTCACGCACTCCCACAGCCCCCGGCACCACTCGGCGCCGGGGGCTGATGCGCGCCCCGCGCCGAACGAGCGGTCGGTTGTTACTTCTTCGTAACTTGCCTGTACCTAGCGGTAACAACGTGTGGGGTGGGACCTTTCCGATTGCCACCGGCCGGAGGTAACCCCCACTTACCCCGCCATGCGCCGGAGTTGTTCCCGGCTTTCGCATGGCCGACCGCAGGAGTTCCGCAGTGATCGGAATGCGCAGCGACAGCAGGGACCGGGCCCGTCGGGTGCGACGACTGGCCGGGATCGGGACGGCGGTGGCCCTCGGCGCCGGGGCGCTGGTCGCCGGAGGGGCCGGGACGGCGGTGGCCGGGCCGGGGAGCGGGCCCACGGCGGTGGTGTCCCTCGGCGACAGCTACATCTCCGGAGAGGCCGGGCGCTGGAAGGGCAACAGCCTGACCAACAGCGGGAACCGGACCGGCACCGACCGGGCCTGGGTGAGCGGCAGCAGCTACGACCCCGGGAAGGTCTACGGGGCCACCGCGGGCGGATGCCACCGGTCGGACTCCGCCGAGGTGAAGAGCGCCGGGCCGATCGCCGATGTCGCGATCAACCTGGCCTGCTCCGGGGCCGTCTCGCAGAACGTGTTCCGCGCCTCCAACGGGGGCGTCGCCTTCAAGGGCGAGGCCCCGCAGGCCGATCAGCTCGCCGCCGTGGCCGCGAGCAACAACGTCAAGGTCATCGCGCTGTCCATCGGCGGCAACGACCTCGGCTTCGCCGACATCATCAAGGAGTGCGCGTACGACTTCGTGCTGTGGGGCTCCTACTGCTACGACGACCAGCAGGAGGGTGTGGACGAGAAGATCGACGGGGTGATGGCCGGCGTCGGGAAGTCCGTGGACGAAGTGCGGGCCGTCATGCGCGGCGCCGGGTACACGGACTCCTCGTACCGGATCGTGCTCCAGTCCTACCCGTCACCGATCCCGCGCGGCGCGGAGAACCGGTACACCCAGAGCGACTGGAGCCGGCTCAACACCGGCGGCTGTCCCTTCTGGAACCGGGACTCCGACTGGGCGCGGGACTCGCTCGTGCCGCAGCTCGCCGGGCGGCTGAAGGCGGTCGCCGCGGCCAAGGGCGCGCAGTTCCTGGACCTGAAGGACATGATGCAGGGGCGCGAGGTCTGCGCGAAGGCGAGCAAGCAGGTGACCACCGCGGCGCCGGCGTCGGCGAAGACGAGCGAGTGGGCGCGCTGGATCGACAGCAGCGAGACGCAGGGGCTGGTCCAGGAGTCCATGCACCCGAACTACTTCGGGCAGCTCGCGGCCGGGCGCTGCCTGGCACTGGTCGTGGCGCAGCCGGCGGGCAGCGGCTTCGGCTGCAAGAACACCGCCGGGGCCGACCAGAGCGGGATGTACCTCACCGCGGCGCCGTAGCCGAGGACGCAACCGCCCCCGCGCCGGAGGACCGGCCGGGGGTGGTGTGTTGTGCGGGTCAGCCGGTGTGGGAGGGGTGGCCCTTGTCGAGGAGGACGGAGTCGGCCCAGCAGACGACGGGGTAGCCGAGGGCCTTGAGCGCGAGGCGGGCGTCCTTGACGTACCGCGAGGGGCGGTCGGGCAGGGGCTGCCCGGCGGCGGCCGCGGCGAGGGCCACGACGTAGTGGAGTTCCCGGCCGACGAGGGCGTACCACACGTAGTCGAGACCGCGGGCGCTGTGGGCGGGCAGGAGACCGGCGGCGGCCGCCTCGACCGCTTGGCGGGTGAGGGGGTGGGAGACCCCGCCCATGGTGAAAGCGGGGCCGGGGCTGGGATCAGGCATTGCGTTCCTTCATGGCGGGGCGGCGGGGCGGCGTTCCTCTCATTGTGGACGGCGGTCTGCACCCGCCGGTAAGGGAGCCCGCCATGTGGACGGACCGGGGCCGCGTACGGGCGCTGCCGGTCCGTCGGGCTCGGGGATATCGGGGTGATCAAGGCGGCGTCGGCTGCGATGCTCGGGGTATGACCTCTGCCGGTTCCGCCCGCTCCGTCCGTCCGCCTCGTCCCAGCCTCTACATCTCCGTCGACGTCGAGGCCGACGGGCCCATCCCCGGGCCGTATTCGATGATCAGTTTCGGGGCCGCCGTGGCGGGGCGGCAGGACGGGGTCTCGTATACGGCCGCCGATCCGGAACGGGACACCTTCTACCGGGAGTTGCGCCCCATCAGCGAGGCGTACGTGCCGGAGGCGCTCGCGGTCAGTGGGCTGGACCGGGACCGGCTGCTCCGGGAGGGGGCCGAACCGGGCGCGGCCATGGCGGAGTTCCGCGCCTGGGTGCGGGAGGTTTCGGTGGGGGCGCAGCCGGTGATGTGCGCGTACCCGGCCTCCTTCGACTGGACCTTCCTGTACTGGTACTTGATGAGCTTCGGCGGCGAAAGCCCCTTCGGCCACTCCGGCTGCCTGGACATGAAGACCCTCTACGCGGCCAAGGCCGGGGTCCCGCTCCGGGCCGCCGTCAAGGGGCGCATGCCGCGCGAGTTGCTCTCCCGGCGGCCGCACACGCATCACGCGCTGGACGACGCGGTCGAGCAGGCCGAGCTGATGAGCAACCTGATGGCGTGGACGCCGCCCGCCCGTTCCCCGCTCGTCACGCACCTCTCGTGGGGCCGCATGGAGGTCGAGGGCCTCGCGGCGGGGAAGGACTTCGTGCTGTACCCGGGCGGCGGCCGGCCCTGGGACTGGGGCGAGCACGGCACCCGGCACGAGCCGGGCATCCAGCCCGCCGACGTGACACAACTCCTGGACCGGGACTGCACGGTGGCCGTCCTCAGCCGCGGGATGGAGCTGCGGCTCCACACCATGCCCGAGACGCTGCGGGTGCTGCGGGACGCCGGGGTGGAGGTGCACGTCGAGGAGACGGCCGCCGCGGTCGCGCTCTACAACCGGCTGGCCGCCACCGAGCGCGTGGGCGGGCTCTTCCACTCGACCTGCTGAGCCGGAGGGCCCGCCGCCCGGTCAGTCCGGCAGAGCCGGCAGGTCAGGGAGCAGGTCGCGCAGTGGTGTCCGGGCGCCCGCGGCGTAGGCCGTGCGGAAGGCCTGGGGGGTGAGGCGGGCGCGGACCGTGTGCTGGGCGCGGGGGGCCGGGGCCGCGTGCGGGCGGGTGCGGGAGACCGCGCCGAGGAGGCGGGCGGCTTCGGTGTACCGGCCCTGGTCCGCCTCCAGTTCGGCGAGGAGTTCCGCCGAGAAGGCCTGCCCGAGGGTGTCGTCCAGCGCGAACTGGGTCCGCAGCGCGCCCAGTAGTTCGGTACGGGCCCTCGCCGGGCGGCCCTCGTGGCGCTGGACCAGGGCGTGGGCGTAGCTCACCCAGGACCGGGCCCACAGGTCGACCGGGCCGCCGGGCGGGACACCCGGCGAGGCGTACGGGGAGCCGCCCGGCACGCCGTCCTCGACCGGGACCTCGACCGGGACCGCGGCCGGGTCGGTACGGGCCACCGCCAGCGTGTGCGCGGCGCACAGGGCCTCCTGGCCCGGGCCGAACCCGGGCTCCGCGGGCAGGAGTTCCAGCCCTTCCCGGTATTCCGCCGCGGCGTCCTCGTAGCGGCCCTCCCACAGCGCGATCGTGCCGCGCAGGTGCGCGAGGTACGCCAGGCAGGCGTCCTCCCCTTCGTGCACGGCCTCCGTCCAGGCCTCCACCAGCAGCGGGTCGGTGCCGGCCGACTCCCCGAAGGCGGCGACCAGCCACGCCGCGAGCCACAGCGCCCGGGCGGGCCGGGGTGCGGGGTGCACGGCCAGGGCGCGTTCCACGTGCCTGCGCCCCTCCGCGGCCATCCCGCACGCGGACCACAGGAACCACAGGGACACCGCGATCTCCAGGGCCGCGCCCGGCCCTCCGGCGGCGAGCGGGTTCATCGCCGCGCGCAGCTCGGGGAGTTCCCGCAGGGCCAGGGCGCGCGCCTCGCGCTGCGCACCGGCGCGCCACAGCCGCGCCGCCCGCTCCGCCACCACCCGGCAGCGTTCGCGGTGGCGCCGGGCGGTCTTCGCGGCCTCCCCGGCGGGTGCGTGCGCCAGCCGCCGGGCCGCGTACGCCCGTACGGACAGCGGCAGTCGGTAGCGGCCCTGCCCGGCGTCCGCGAGCAGGCCCGGGGCCAGCCGGAGCAGTGCCTCGACGGCGGTGTCCGGGGTGAGCGCCCCGAAGCCGCACACCTCGGCGACGGCCGCCCTGTCGAAGGAGCCCGCGAAGACGGAGAGCCGCTCCCAGAGCAGGCGTTCGGCGGGCGAGGCCAGCCGGAGCGAGCGTTCGGCGTCGCCCCGGGTGCTGCGGCCCGCGCCGCCGGCGAGGAAGCCCAGCGGGTCGGAGCCGAGTCTGCGGAGCGCCTGCGCGGGCGCGTACTGGTGCGAGCGCCCCGCCGCGAGCTCCAGCGCCCCGGGGATCCCGTCGAGCGCCCGGCACAGCGCGGCCACGGCGCCAGCGTTGCGCTCGGTCAGCTCGAAGAAGGGGTCCGCGCCGCGCGCCCGCTCCGCGAAGAGCCGTACGGCCGCGTAGCCGGCGACGTCGGCCACCGGGAACCGCCGGGCCGGGTCGGGCGCGCCGTGCCCCGGCAGGACCGACGGGGACGGGGGCAGCGGCTGCACGGAGGGTGCGGTCGGCACCGAGAGCGGCGGTACGGCGAGCACCGCTTCCCCGGCGATCCGCAGCCGGCGCTGCGAGGTGGCCAGAATCCGTAGCCCCGGCAGTCGCAGCAGCTCGGCCGCGAGCCCCGCGCCGGACTCCCCCAGCTGTTCGCAGCCGTCGAGCACGAGCAGCACCTCGGGGCCGGCGAGGCGGTCGGCGAGTTCCGCCCGGAGACCGCCCCAGCACCGCTCGGGCAGGCTCGCGAGCTCGGCCCAGACGACCTCCAGGCCGTCCCTGTCGCCCAGGGTGCGGACGGTGCGCACCGCGAGCCGGGTCTTGCCGATGCCGGCCGGTCCGGTGAGGGTGACCAGGCGTTCCGTGGCGAGCAGGGAGGCGAGGGCGGTGAGCTCCCGCTCCCGCCCGATGAAACTCGACAGTTCGGCGGGCACCGCCTGCCGCACGCCCGAGCCGGCCTCCGCCACACGTCCTCCCGCAATGTCCGCTCCGTGCGCACCGTCATGTGGTCAACAGTTGAACGCACAAAGAGAGATGATCGGCTCATAATCCCGTTGTCCCGTCACCGACCGGGAGAACCACCAAGGGGAGGGTATGAACTCGGCCATTTCCGCCATCGACGACACGGACCGGGCACTCGTCCACGCGCTCCAGCTCGCGCCCCGCGCCAGCTGGGAACTGCTGGGGCCCGTCCTCGGCGCGCGCCCGGACACCCTGGCGCGCCGCTGGGAGCGGCTCACCGGGTCCGGCGAGGCGTGGCTGAGCGGACTCGGGCTGCGCACCGGCGCCACGAAGCCCTGTATGGCGTGGGTGGAGGTCACCTGTACCGCGGGCACCTCGCCCTCGGTGGGGGACGTGCTCGTGGCGGATCCATACGCGCTGGGGGTCGAACACACCACCGGGAGCCGGGACCTGCTCGTCTTCGTGGCGGTACCCGACCTGCCGACGCTGTACGCCTACCTGTCCTCGCGGGTGCAGCGGATCCCGGGTGTGGTCGGCACCCGCACCTCGATGGTGACGGCGGTGCACTACGCCCCCGACCGCTGGCGCCTGGACCAGCTGACCCCGGGCCAGATAGGCCTGCTGACCAGGAGGACCCGGCGGCCGGCCGCCTCCGCCGCCCCGGACCGGCAGGCGGTGGCGCCGCTCCAGGAGGAGGACCGGCCGCTGGTGCTGGCCCTGGCCTCGGACGCGCGGCGCACCGTGGCCTCGCTGGCCCGGGAGTTCACCATGAGCGAGTCGACCGTACGGCGCCGGCTGGCGCGGCTGGAGGGCGGGCAGAGCCTGCGCTACAGCTGCGCGCTGGCCTCCGCGCTGTCGGGCTGGCCGGTGTCGGCGACGCTGTGGGCGGAGGCCTCCGAGTTCGAGCTCGCCGACTGCGCGGCGGTCGCCGCGGGGCTGCGCGAGACCCGGATCTGCATGTCCGTCAGCGGCCCCTGGAACTTCATGATCAGCGCCCGGCTGCGCACGGTGGAGGACCTCTCGCGCTACACGGCGGAGCTCACCCGGCGGCTGCCGGGCCTGCGCATCACGGACTCGGCGGTGGCCCTGCAGGTCCGCAAGACCGAAGCCCAGGAACTCGACCGGCGCGGCCACCGCGTGCGCACGGTCACCCCGGACATCTGGTCGGACCCGGTCTCCACCGACACGGCCTGATCCCCCGTCGGGTCAATCCAGCCCCGCCGGCGTTCGAGGCACGGGCTCCGGAAAACCCAGCCCCGCCGGCGTTTGAGGCACGGGGTCCGGGGCGGAGCCCCGGGAACCCCGGCCGAAGCCGGCCCGGGCCTCCCGCCCCTCCCCGCCAACGCGGACGGCGGTGCGGACGTCAACCCCGCAGTGGGTGACGTACGCACCGCCGTATCCCGCGCACGGTCCGGGCAGAGCCCGCTCACCGCACGCCGACCGGGACCGGGGCCAGGGCCAAGGCCGGAGCCAGGGCCGGGAACAGCCCGGTCAGTGCACCAGTACCGGATCCGGGGCGGCCGAGGCCGCGCCCTTCTTGGCACCGAGGTGGTTGAAGGCCAGGTTCAGCACGATGGCCACGACGCAGCCGGTGCTGATGCCGGAGTCGAGGACGACCAACAGGTCCTCGGGGAAGGCGTGGTAGAAGCCGGGGGCCGCGATCGGGATCAGGCCTATGCCGAGCGAGGCGGCGACGATCAGGGCGTTCTCGCCCTTCTCCATGGCCGCGCCGGCCAGGGTCTGGATGCCGCTGGCGGCCACCGAGCCGAAGAGCACGATGCCCGCGCCGCCGAGGACCGGCAGCGGTACGACTCCGATGACGGAGGCGGCGATGGGACACAGGCCGAGCAGGATCAGGATGCCGCCGCCGGCCGCGACGACGAACCGGCTGCGGACCTTGGTCATGGCGACCAGCCCGATGTTCTGCGCGAAGGCGCTGCACATGAACCCGTTGAACAGCGGGCTGAGCGCGCTGCCCAGGGTGTCGGCGCGCAGGCCGCCCTCGATGGTCTTCGCGTCCGCCGGGCGGCCGACGATCTTGCCCAGCGCGAGGATGTCGGCGGTGGACTCGGTCATGCACACCAGCATCACGATGCACATGGAGATGATGGCGGCGACCTGGAACTGCGGCGCCCCGAAGTGGAACGGGGTCGGGAAGCCGATGAAGTCGGCGTTCCTGACGGCGTCGAAGTTCGTCATGCCCAGCGGCAGCGCGATGAGCGTGCCGGCGACCAGGCCGAGGAGGATGGAGATCTGCTGGAGGAATCCGCGCAGGAACTTGCGCATCAGCAGCACGATCATGAGGGTGACGGCGGCCATGGCGATGTTCTTCATCGAGCCGTAGTCGGCGGCGTGACTGTTCCCGCCCTGCGACCAGTTGAAGGCCACGGGCAGCAGCGAGACGCCGATCAGGGTGATGACCGTACCGGTGACGACCGGTGGGAAGAACCTGACCAGTTTGCCGAAGTAGGGGGCGGCGAAGAAGCCGAGGATTCCGGCGATGATGATCGCGCCGAAGATGACCGGGATCGCGTTGTCGCCCTCCCCCTTTCCGATGGCGATCATCGGGGTCACACCGGCGAAGGAAACGCCGTTGACGAAGGGGAGTTTGGCGCCGATCTTCCAGAAGCCGAGGGTCTGGAGGAGGGTGGCGAGTCCTGCGGTGAAGAGCGAGGCGCCCATCAGAAAGGCGGTCTCGGTGGCGGAGAGGCCGACGGCCGGTCCGACGATCATGGGTGGGGCGACGACGCCCGCGTACATGGCGGCTACGTGCTGGAGCCCGCTGGTGAACATCTTCAGCGGGGGCAAGGTCTCGTCGACCGGGTGTTTCACCCCTGAGTCGCCTTCGGCCTGCGGTACTGCGACTGCGTCTTTGCGAAACCTGGGCGCCTGGGCCACGGCTTCCTCCGAACTGTTAAACACGCCGGCAGGGACGTGATGTGTCTGGGAGGTGGTGCGAAAGCTGTGCGAGTCGAGCCTGTATTCAGTTGTGGGGGTGCTGCGAATACTTGTCCCAAGGGGTGCGGAAACGATTCGCCCGAGGCGTTTCCACGCACGGGCGGCCAGAGGGGCCGCCGGTAAGGAAGTCGAAGAGAGCTGGAGGTGCCGTAGCGATGGCGCGGACGCGGTACGCGGGCTGCGGGGCCCGCGGCACGGGCCGCAGAGCTACTGGCACGAGTCACCGCCCCCGGGGCGCCCCAGGAAAATCCTCGGGCGCTACCCGGGAACAGCTGCCACGGACCCCGCTCGGGTCCGCGGCCGCCGGCCGGGGGCCGTCCCCCCCGGCCGGACTCCGTGGGATCAGGCCTGCGCGGAGATCCGCGCCAGGCGCTGGGCCTCTTCGCGCGTGGACACCGCGATGGCGTCCTCGTCGGCGAAGAGCAGACGGTTGTTCTCGACGATCTGCTTGCCGTTGACGAACGACGCGGTGACCGGGGCCGCCGCACCGAAGACCAGCGCCGTGACCGGGTCGGCGATCGAGGAGTGCAGGAGGGTGTTCAGGTTCCAGAGGACCAGGTCGGCGCACTTGCCGACCTCCAGCGAACCGATGTTCGAGGCGCGGCCGAGGACCTGGGCGCCACCGAAGGTACCGAGGCGCAGGGCCTGGCGGGCGTTGAGCGCGCGCTCGCGGTGAACCGGGTTCAGGCGGTTGATGAGCAGCGCGTTGCGCAGCTCGGTGTGCAGCTCACCGGACTCGTTCGAGGCGGTGCCGTCCACGCCGAGGCCGACCGGGACACCGGCGGCGAGCATGTCCGGGACGCGGGCGATGCCGGCGGCCAGACGGGCGTTGGAGGACGGGCAGTGCGCGACACCGGTCTTGGTACGGGCGAACGCGGCGATGTCGGAGTCGTTCATGTGGACGCTGTGCGCCATCCACACGTCCTCGCCGAGCCAGCCGGTCGACTCGAAGTAGTCGGTCGGGCCCATGCCGAACAGTTCCTTGCAGAACTGCTCTTCCTCGACGGTCTCCGAGCCGTGCGTGTGCATGCGCACACCCAGACGGCGGGCCATCTCGGCGCCCTGCTTCAGCAGCTCGGTGGAGACCGAGAAGGGGGAGCACGGGGCGACGGCGACCTGGGTCATCGCGTCGAAGGAGGAGTCGTGGTACTTCTTCACGGTCGCCTCGGTGTCCGCGAGGGCACCTTCGAGGGTCTCGACCGCGTGGTCCGGCGGCAGGCCGCCGTCCTTCTCGCTGCGGTCCATGGAGCCACGGGCGAGGGTGAAGCGGACGCCCATCTCGGACGCGGCGCGGATGATCGACCCGGAGAGGTCGCCCGAACCCTTGGGGAAGACGTAGTGGTGGTCCATCGCGGTGGTGACGCCACCCTTGGCCATCGCGGCGAGGGAGCCCTGCGCGGCCGTGTACGTCATCTGCTCGTCGATGCGCGCCCACGTCGGGTACAGCGCGACCAGCCAGTTGAAGAGGTTGTGGTCGGTGGCCAGACCACGCGTGATCCACTGGTAGAAGTGGTGGTGCGTGTTGACCAGACCGGGAGTCACGAGGTGCCCGGTGCCGTCGATGCGACGGACGACGTTCTCGAGGTTCGCGGGGGCCTTGCCCGCACCGACGAACTCGATCTTGTTACCGGCGAGCACCACGTGACCCGAGGCGTACTCGGTGTCGTTGGCGTCGACGGTCGCAATCGCACAGTTTTCGATGACGATGCGCTCTACGGCGCTGTCATTGGCTGCCGATGCTGCCATGGGACTTCCTCGTGCTTTCAGTGGCGGTGCGGGCACGGCAAAACCCAGGGGATTTGAGTGCCGGAGCCGGGGGCCTTGACAGCTGACAGTACTGCCGCCCCGTGTGGTGCGTCCGGGTGCCGATTCAGGAAGTTGAAAGTGTTGAAAGTACTGAGGGGTGTCGCGCCGCCCCGGGGCCACTGCGGAGCCCCGGGACGCGCGTGCCACATCAGAGGTTGGTCATGTCCACGGGGATACGGGCGTCTACGCCGTCGCGGAGGACCGTCGCCTCGATCAGACCGTACGGGCGGTCCGCGGCGAAGTAGACCTCGTTGTCGTTCTTGAGACCGAAGGGCTCGAGGTCGACGAGGAAGTGGTGCTTGTTCGGGAGCGAGAAGCGAACCTCGTCGATCTCCGAACGGTGGTTGATGATGCGCGAACCCATCTGGTACAGGGTCTGCTGCAGCGACAGGGAGTAGGTCTCCGCGAAGGCCTGGAGCATGTGCTTCCGGGTCTCGGCGTAGGACTTCTCCCAGTTGGGCATCCGCTGCTCGTCATCCGACCAGGCGAAGCGCCAGCGAGCCGAAACCTGGGTCGCCAGGATGCGGTCGTAGGCCTCCTTCAGGGTCGTGTACTTGTCCTTCACGTAACCCCAGAACTCGGAGTTCGTGGAGTTCATGACGGTCAGGTCCTTGAGGCCGGAGATGACCTCCCAGTTCTTGCCGTCGTACGTGATCTGGGTGACCCGGGTCTCCATGCCCTCGCGGACGAAGGAGTGGTTCACCTCGTCGGAGCCGATGAACTTGGAGTTCGCGTCCGAGGTCGCGATCCGGGACCAGGAGTACTCCTCGATCCGGATGCGGGCCTTCTGGATCGGCTCCTGGCTGTTGACGAACCAACGCGCCAGGTGGATGCCGAACTGCTCGGCGGACTCGATGCCGTACTCCTTGGCGAACGCGTACACCGTGTTCTTGGTGGTGTCCGTCGGAAGGACGTTGGCGTTCGAGCCGGAGTAGTGGACGTCGTCCATGTCGCCCGAGAGGGCGACCGAGACGTTCAGGTCCTTGATGTGGTGGGTGTCGCCGTCCCGCGTGATCTTGACTACGCGGTTCTCTGCTTTGCCGTACTGGTTCTGGCCCAGAATGGTGGCCATGCTAGCTCCCTCGGTAAACGGAGTAGCCGAACGGGTTGAGCAGCAGCGGTACGTGATAGTGCTCGCCCGGGTTCACCGCGAAGGTGATGGTGACCTCGGGGAAGAACGCACCGCTGTCCCTTACGCGGGGGGCGTCCTGCTGTGCCTCGGCGGCTTGCTTCTTGGAGAAGTACGTCTCGGTCTCGAAGTCGAGGCGCACGTGGGTGGTGCCCTCCGGCAGCGCCGGCAGGTCCTTGCAGCGCCCGTCGACATCGGTGGCGGATCCGCCCAGGGCCGCCCACTCGCCGTCGAGACCCGTACGGGCCGACAGGGAGATCGCGACGTCTTCGGCGGGCTTTCCGATGCTGGTGTCCAGGATGTGCGTGGACACCGACGCGGTGGTCTCAGTGCTCATGCTCGGTTTTACTCTCCTTCTACGGATTCCACGAGACGGGTCAGCCGAATCCGGTTGATCTTGACGAGCTCGCCACGAGCGGTTTCCCGCTCCTGTTCCGGCGAATTCTCGATCCGGACCTTGACCGCGTCCCGCATGAACTCACCGGTCGCACCGGTGGCGCAGATGAGGAAGACGTGGCCGAACTTGTCCTGGTAGGCCAGGTTCAGTTCGAGGAGCTCGGTCTTGAGCTCCTCAGAGGCACCGGCCATGCCGCGCTGCTCGCGGGCGGAGGTCGGGTCTCCCGGCTTCGGCCGGCCGATCGGCGCGTGGCCGCCCATCGCCTCGCCCAGGTCCTCCGCGGTGAGCTCGGCCATGGCGGCCTCGTTCGCGGCGAACAGGGTGTCGACGGTGGTGAAGGGGCGCTGGGCGAGCAGCTTGCTGCCCCATGCCGAGCTGGCACACACCTCGTGCAGTTCGGCCGTGGCCGCGCTGTCGTCCAAGGCGTTGAACCGGGTGAGACCCGGGGTCGGACTCGAAGTCACGGTAGGCCTCCGTGGCCTGTTGTTGCTTTGACGGGCTGCGCATAGCTAACGCCCTCGACAACACCGCGTCAACACTTTGTTGAAACTTCCCGTACACAAAAGCCGCCGCCCGGGTGAATTGGGCGGCGGCTCGTCACGGTGGGTCATTCAGGATTCACTCTTGGTTGGTCGCTCCGGACCCTTTGGGAGTGTTCGAGTCCCTGTTCAAGTAGTTGTAGACCGTGAAGCGACTCACGCCCAGGGCCCCCGCGACCGTCTCCACACCGTGCCGGACCGAGAAGGCGCCGCGCGCCTCCAGTATCCGTACGACGTCCTGCTTGGACTTCCGGTCGAGCTGGGACAACGGTACGCCGTGCCGGCGCTCCAGCGCCGCCAGGATGTGGTCCAGCGAGTCGGAGAGCTGCGGGAGCCGTACGGCCAGCAGGTCCTGACCCTCCCAGGCGAGCACGACGTCGTCGGGCTGGGCCAGGGACGGATCCATCAGCTCGCCGCCCATCGCGTCCACCAGCGGCTTGACCGCGGCGACGAACGGGTGGTCCCGGGGCTCGGTCATGGCGTGTCCTCCCCGATCACGTTGACCTGGAGCGAGACGCGCGTGGCTCCGGCCTCCAGGGAGTTCCGCAGCAGCGCGGTGACCGCGGTCAGCACCGCCTCGGACTCCCCTTCGGCCGTATTGCCGAACGGGCCTACATCCACCGCGTCCAGCTGGGCCGTCTGAATGACCTCGCGAGCGGCTACGGCATGGGCGGGGGCCTCTTCTAGATCGAAGGGCTCGGTCGTGAACTCCACTCTCAATCGCACGCCGCTCAAGCTACCTGGCACTCCGGACTTTTCGGGAGGCGGTACTTGACAAGCGGGCCGCCCTGCTTGCAGTCTTCCATCAGGCAGAAACTAACTTCCGCAATACGGAAGGAGCGCACACCCCTCATGGGATACACGGACCAGCGCTTCGATGTAAATCTTTCGATCCTCTTCACGGAACTCCCGCTCCTGGAGCGTCCCGCGGCTGCTGCCGCAGCGGGCTTCACGGCGGTCGAGCTGTGGTGGCCCTGGATCGAGACCCCCACCCCCGCTCAGGAGGAGCTCGACGCCCTCAAGACCGCTCTTGAGGACGCCGGCACCCAGCTGGTGGGCCTGAACTTCTACGCCGGCCAGCTGCCGGGCCCGGACCGCGGTGCGGTTTCGGTTCCCGGTGAGGAGTCGGAGCGCTTCAACGCCAACATCAACGTGGCTGCGGACTTCGCCGCCTCGGTCGGCTGCAAGGCGCTGAACGCCCTCTACGGCAACCGCGTCGAAGGCGTGGACCCGGCCGTTCAGGACGAGCTCGCACTGAAGAACCTGGTCGTGGCGGCTCAGGCCGCGGACCGCGTCGGCGCGATCCTCCTGATCGAGACCCTGAACAAGCCCGAGTCGCCGCTCTACCCCCTGGTGAGCGCCCCGGCCGGCATCGAGGTAGTGGACAAGGTGAACGAGGCCACCGGCCTCGGGAACGCCAAGTTCCTGCTCGACCTGTACCACCTGGCGATGAACGATGAGGACCTCTCCGAGGTCATCGAAAAGTACGCCGCCAAGACCGGACACGTCCAGATTGCGGACAAGCCGGGACGAGGTGCCCCCGGCACCGGCGAGCTGCCCCTCGAAGAGCTGCTCGACCAGCTCCAGAAGGCCGGCTACCAGGGCTTTGTCGGTCTCGAGTACAAGGCCGCCGACGCCGCCGCCTCCTTCGCGTGGCTGCCCGCCGAGGCCCGCGCCGCGAAGTAAGCGGAAAAGTCCGGGCGAACAGCCAGGCACCAGACGAACTTTTCGTACGAAGCATTAAGAGAAGGACCCTCATCATGAGCAACCTCCCCAAGATCGCCTGGGTCGGCCTCGGAATCATGGGCTCCCCCATGGCCGAGAACCTCCTGAAGGCCGGCTACTCGGTCACCGGCTTCACGCTGGAGCAGGACAAGCTGGACCGCCTCGCCGCGGCCGGTGGCGGCGCCGCCGGTTCGATCGCCGAGGCCGTCAAGGACGCCGACGTCATCATCACGATGGTGCCCGCCTCCCCGCAGGTCGAGGCCATCTCCTACGGTGAGAACGGCATCCTCGAGAACGCCAAGTCCGGCGCGCTGATCATCGACATGTCGTCGATCACCCCGCAGACCTCGATCGACCTGGCGAAGAACGCCGCCGCCAAGGGCATCCGCGTCATCGACGCCCCGGTGTCCGGTGGCGAGGCCGGTGCCATCGAGGCCGTCCTGTCGATCATGGTCGGTGGCGAGCAGGCCGACTTCGACGAGGCCCTCCCGATCCTCGAGGCCCTCGGCAAGGTCATCGTCCTGTGCGGCCCGCACGGCTCCGGCCAGACGGTGAAGGCTGCCAACCAGCTCATCGTCGCGGTGAACATCCAGGCGTGCGCCGAGGCCGTCGTCTTCCTCGAGAAGTCGGGCGTGAACCTCGAAGCCGCTCTGGACGTGCTCAACGGCGGTCTGGCCGGCTCCACGGTCCTGACCCGCAAGAAGGCCAACTTCCTGAACCGCGACTTCAAGCCCGGTTTCCGGATCGACCTGCACCACAAGGACATGGGCATCGTCACCGACGCCGCCCGCAACGTCGGTGCGGCCCTCCCGGTCGGCGCGGTCGTCGCCCAGCTGGTCGCCTCGCTGCGCGCCCAGGGTGACGGTGGCCTGGACCACTCCGCGCTGCTCCGCGCGGTCGAGCGCCTCTCCGGCGCCCAGATCTGAGCTCCGCTCGGATAGGCGGCCCGATCCCGGTCATTGCGATCGCCGGGCCGCCACCCGCCCCGCTCGCGGGGCCCTGAGTTTCCGGATGGTGCCGGTGCTGACACCTGTCCTGTCGCGCCCAAGTGCCGGCACCGTCCGGATCACCTCTCCCTCCACTCTTTCTTTCAACAAACTGTTGACGTCGAGTTCATGCCGAAATTAGGCTGTTCCGCATGACGGAAGACGGATTCCGTCAGCAGTTCCCCGTACGGAAGGTCACCATGTCGAAGCGCACGCTGACGACCGAGTCTGGCGCCCCGGTCGCCGACAACCAGAACTCCGCTACCGCCGGCGTCGGTGGCCCCCTGCTGATCCAGGACCAGCAGCTCCTCGAGAAGCTCGCCCGGTTCAACCGCGAGCGCATCCCGGAGCGCGTGGTGCACGCCCGCGGCAGCGCCGCGTACGGCCACTTCGAGGTGACCGACGACGTCACCGCGTACACCAGTGCCGCGTTCCTGAACACGGTCGGCAAGAAGACCGAGACCTTCCTGCGGTTCTCCACCGTGGCCGACTCGCTGGGTGGCGCGGACGCGGTCCGCGACCCGCGCGGCTTCGCGCTGAAGTTCTACACCGAAGAGGGCAACTACGACCTCGTCGGCAACAACACCCCGGTGTTCTTCATCAAGGACCCGATCAAGTTCCCCGACTTCATCCACTCCCAGAAGCGCGACCCCTTCACGGGCAAGCAGGAAGCGGACAACGTCTGGGACTTCTGGGCGCACGCCCCCGAGGCGACGCACCAGATCACCTGGCTGATGGGTGACCGCGGTATCCCGGCGTCGTACCGTCACATGAACGGCTACGGCTCCCACACGTACCAGTGGACCAACGCCCAGGGCGAGGCCTTCTTCGTCAAGTACCACTTCAAGACGAACCAGGGCATCCGCTGCCTGTCGGGCGAGCAGGCCGCCGAGCTCGTCGGCTCGGACGCCAACTCGCACCAGACCGACCTGCTGCAGGCCATCGAGCGCGGTGTGAACCCGAGCTGGACCCTGTACGTCCAGGTCATGCCGGCCTCCGAGGCCGCGGACTACCGCTTCAACCCGTTCGACCTCACCAAGGTGTGGCCGCACAGCGACTACCCGCTGCAGCGCGTGGGCCGTCTGGTCCTCGACCGCAACCCGGACAACGTCTTCGCCGAGGTCGAGCAGGCCGCGTTCTCCCCGAACAACTTCGTCCCGGGCATCACCGCCTCGCCGGACAAGATGCTCCAGGGCCGCCTCTTCGCGTACGCCGACGCCCAGCGCTACCGCCTCGGTGTGAACCACACCCTGATCCCGGTCAACGCTCCGAAGGCGACCAAGGCCGACAACTACGGCCGCGACGGCGTCATGGCGCTGCGCAACGGCTCGCGCCACGACAAGAACTACGAGCCCAACTCGCACCAGGGTCCGGCCGAGACCGGCCTGGCGCTGGGCGCCCCGAAGGCCGTCTCCGGCTACACGGGCACCCACGAGGCTCCTGCCCACACCAAGGACGACGACTTCTTCCAGGCCGGTGAGCTCTACCGCCTGATGTCGGAGGCCGAGAAGCAGCGTCTGGTGGCGACCATCGCCGGCGGCCTGTCTCAGGTCACCCTCGAGAACGTCATCGAGAAGAACCTGGCTCACTTCCACGCCGCCGACGCCGACTACGGCAAGCGCGTCGAGGAGGCCGTCCGCGCCCTGCGCGACGCCTGAGCCGAAAAGCTGCGCCGGGATCCTGACGGGAGGTCAGGATCCGGGTGCTGAGCCCACACCGCGGACCCGGATGAGGGGTGGTACGCGGTGAGGGCAGGACGAGGACCGTGGCGAGCGTGCGAGCCAGTGCGGTGGTAATGGGTTCCGAGGCCCGTCTCTTGACCTGAGGGAGACGAAGCCGGAGTTCTCGTCGCCGTTCGCCACGGTCCCAGCCAAACACTCCCCTACATATAGGGGCCACGCACAGCGGCCCCTATATGTACGAGGAGAACCTCCCCCACCCTCTCCGCCCGGCGGTGCGAACGTCCTGTCGCGCCAGCCTCGTACCGTCGGGCGGTAACAAGCAGCACACACTCAAAGAGCCGAGTCACGGACGGTCCCGTGACTCGGCTCTTTGTCATGCCCGGGGGCTACTCCACCCTGCTCTACGGGAGCAGGGCCAGCGCCTCCTTGAGGTTGTGCTCGGCGATGCCCCGCATGAACTCCCGGTCGGGGAAGTCTCCGTCGAGGAGGCGCAGGGGGCCGGCCACCAGGGAGAGGCGCATGGCCAGGGTGTAGAGGTCGAGGCGCCGCGGGTCCAGGCCTGGACGGGCCAGGGCTCCGTAGCGGTCCTGGAAGCGCAGCCGGAGGAAGACGTGCTCCCACTCGACGTCGAAGTACATGAGGCCCTCGATGTCGATGAGGACCGCTTCCCCTTCGGGGGTGACGAGGACGTGGTCGGGGCCCAGTTCCCCGTGGATCAGGCCGTGTTCCGTGCGCGGTGACACCAGCGCCCGGAGGGTGCGGAGCCGGTCGTCGAGACGGCCGCGGGCCGCACTGATCCTGCCGTCGCGGCCCGCCGCTTCCGCCAGGTCGTGCAGGGCCCGGTCGAGGACCAGTTGTTCGCAGGAGCTGCCGAGGGCGACGCCTCCCCGTTCCAGCAGGTCCACCCTGCCGTAGCGGGGGGCCTGGGCGCCGTGCATCAGGCCCAGGGTCCGGGCCAGGTCGGACAGCGCCCTCCGCGCGGCGGTGGGGTCGGTGCGGAAGAGGGCTTCCAGGGTGCCCCCGGAGATGTCCTCCACCACCGCTACGTCGGCCGCGTACCGCTGCCTGCTGTCGTCCGCCAGCAGGAGCCGGGGTACGCGGGCCCCGAGCGCGTGCAGCAGCCGCTGCGCGGCCAGGAACGGCTCCAGGCCGGAGGCGGGGGCGAACGGGTCCGTCCCGTCGGCACCCTCCGCCTCGGCGCCGCCGGGCCAGAAGTTCTCCTCGGCCGCCCAGCTGTAGACGATCACGCTCGGTGTCCCGGCTCCCGTGAGCCGGACCCGGTACACGCCCTTCTTGCTCCCGCCCCGCAGGCGTTCCGCGCCGGCCATGCCGGCCGCCCCTCCCAGGGCGTCCCGCACCACTCCCGACAGGTCCTCGGCCTCCGCGAATCTGCGCATCGGGCGAATCTATCCGGGGCGGCGCCGCGTGGGCGTGCCGTCTGGTGGAACGGGGCCGGGACCTGGGACCCGTAGGGGACGCAGAACGGCCCCCGTTCCTCCTGGAGGAGGGACGGGGGCCGTTCGGTGGTGCTAGACCAGCCTGATGGGACTAGGCGGACAGCGTGTTGCGGATCGCGGTCGGAGCGTGCTCCAGCTCGGTCGCGAGCTCTTCGAACTCGGTGACGTCGCTCATGTCGACCGTCTTGCTCATCGAGATGTTGGTGATGCGCTCGAGGATGGCCTCGACGACGACGGGGACCTGGTGCTCCTGGGCCCACTTCTTGGCCGTCTCGAAGGCCTCGCCCAGCTTGTCCGGGTCGGTGACGCGGATCGCCTTGACGCCCAGGCCCTCGGCGACCTTGACGTGGTCGACACCGTAGACGCCCAGCTCGGGGGCGTTGATGTTCTCGAACTCGAGGTTGACCTCGAAGTTGATGCCCAGACCGCCCTGCGCCTGACGGATCAGACCCAGGTAGGCGTTGTTCACGAGGACGTGGACGTAGGGGACCTTGTGCTGGGCGGCGACCGCCAGCTCCTCGATCATGAACTGGAAGTCGTAGTCGCCGGACAGCGCGACGATCGGGGTCTCCGGGTCCGCGGTGGCGGCACCGATCGCGGCCGGGATGGTCCAGCCGAGGGGGCCGGCCTGGCCACAGTTGATCCAGTTGCGCGGCTTGTAGACGTGCAGCATCTGCGCACCGGCGATCTGGGACAGACCGATGGTGGTGACGTAGCGGGTCTCGGGGCCGAACGCCTTGTTCATCTCCTCGTAGACGCGCTGCGGCTTCATGGGGATGTTGTCGAAGTGCGTGCGGCGCAGCAGCGTCGCCTTGCGCTCCTGGGCGGAAGCGGCCCAGGCGCTGAAGTCGGGCAGCTTGCCCTCGGCCTTGAGCTCCTTGGCGATCTCGACGAAGAGCTCCAGGGCCGCCTTGGCGTCCGAGGCGATGCCGAAGTCCGGGGCGAAGATCTTGCCGATCTGGGTCGGCTCGATGTCGACGTGGACGAACTTGCGGCCCTTGGTGTAGGCGTCGAGGTTGTAACCGGTGTGACGGTTGGCCCAGCGGTTGCCGATGCCGAAGACGAAGTCCGACTCGAGGAACGTCGCGTTGCCGTAGCGGTGCGCGGTCTGGACACCGACCATGCCGGCGGCCAGCTCGTGGTCGTCCGGGATGACGCCCCAGCCCATGAGGGTGGAGATGACCGGGACGTTCGTCAGCTCGGCGAACTCGACCAGCAGGTCGGAGGCGTCGGCGTTGATGATGCCGCCACCGGCGACGATCAGCGGACGCTCGGAGTCGAGCAGGAACTGCAGGGCCTTGCGGGCCTGGGCGCGGGTGGCGCTCGGCTTGTAGACCGGCAGCGGCGCGTAGGTCTCGGGGTCGAACTCGATCTCGGTCAGCTGGACGTCGATCGGGAGGTCGATCAGGACCGGGCCCGGACGGCCGGAGCGCATCAGGTGGAAGGCCTCCTGGAACACGCCCGGAACCTGGGCGGCCTCCAGGACGGTCGTCGCCTTCTTGGTGACCGGCTTGGCGATCGAGGCGATGTCGACGGCCTGGAAGTCCTCCTTGTGGAGCTTCGAGACCGGAGCCTGACCGGTGATGCACAGGATCGGGATGGAGTCCGCGATCGCGGAGTACAGGCCGGTGATCATGTCGGTGCCGGCCGGGCCCGAGGTACCGATGCAGACGCCGATGTTGCCGGCCTTGGCGCGGGTGTACCCCTCGGCCATGTGCGAGGCACCCTCGACGTGACGGGCCAGGGTGTGCGCGATTCCACCCACGTTCTTGAGCTCGCGGTAGAACGGGTTGATCGCAGCACCGGGGACGCCGAACGCTTGTTCGACACCCTCGAGCTTGAGGATCTCCACTGCAGCGGCGGCGGCTGTCATACGAGGCATCGAGTTCTCCTGCGGGTCTGGCGGGTCAGGCTTTTCCGTAATCCGGAAGTTTTGTTCTGCTATACGGAACAAGCTAAGCGGCGACTCCCCGCAACGTCAAGGCGGTACGGCACCCCGGAACCCACCAAAAGCCGCGCCTCGGGCAGTGACTTGTACGAAAAACCAGGCCTCGGCCGAAAATCGGGGGTCTGCCCGTCCCTCCGGTGGCAGGTGGTGGACCATGGGCCTACGCACAGCGACGAAGGGGGTCCGGTTCTGATGGCGGATGCGGTACCGGTGCGCTGCCCGGCGTGCCTGCGCGAGAACGACTACGCCGCCCCGGTCTTCCCCTGCGCCTGCGGGAACCCGGTCACCCCTCCCCTGGACCTGACGTCGCCGCCCCGGGAGCTGACCCACCGCACCTGGACGCAGAGCTGGGTCGCGGTGCGGTGCGGGGCCTGCGGGCGGGAGAGCGAGTGGCCGCACCCGGAGGTGGGCTGCACCTCGTGCGGGACGGTGGTGCTGGTTCCGGTGCATCCGCTGGAGCCGGTGGGCGGGGGTCTGGGTGGGGGCCTGAGCGGAGTTCCGGGCGGGGCTCCGGGCGGGGGTCCCGGTGGCGTTCCGAGTGGGCTTCCGGGTGGGGACGTACGGACTCCGCCGCGGCCGGCGGAGTCGCCCGGGGCGGCGGCGGGCCCGCCTCCGGCGTTCCCGTCCGGCTCCTCGGGCCCTCCCGCTCCCTCTGTTCCCTCCAGTCCCTCTGCTTCCTCCGCTCCCCCGGGCCCTCCCGCTTCCCCGGCCGCCGCCCCCGGCGCCCCGGACCCCGCGGTGCCCCGCCCCGCCTTCCGGCCCGTGACCATCCGTACCGCCCGGGACGCGGTGGTCACCGCCGCGCTCTACCTGCGCTGGCTCGGCTTCCAGGACGTACGCCAGCCCGACGGGCGGCCGCTCCCGTCGGCGGCGGTGGACCTGCGGGCCCCCGGCCTGGTCGCCCAGGTGGACCCGACCACCGCCCCGGCCGGCCTGCGGGCGGTGGAATGCGTCTGGCTGAACGGGCTCACGGCCTGCGCGACCAGCGTCTACTTCTCCCTCGCCGGATACACGGAGGACGCCCGCGCCCGCGCGGACGACCTCGCGATACCCCTCTTCGTGATGGACCTCACGGGCATGCCGCAGCCGGTCAACGACCCGGCGGAGGACCTCCTCGCCATGGGGGCTTAGGGGGTGTCTTGCCGATCAGGCCGGATCAGGGAGCGGGGTCTGGTGCCGTGGATCGCAAGGCGGAGGAGGGAGTCGACGCGAATGGGGTCTCCCCTGCTCGAGCGAAGCCGAGAGCTTGGGGAAGTCGGCGAGTGACGACAACGCGGCGAGGCGCGGTGCCAGACCCCGCGAGCCCGGCCTGATCGGCAAGACACCCCCTAAGCTCGGGGCATTACGTGCGTTTGCCTGCCGAGGAGAGCTTGATGAGCCTGTACGACATCCCGCTGACCACCCTGTCCGACGAGCCCACCAGCCTCGCCGCGCACAAGGGCAAGGCGATCCTGCTCGTGAACACCGCCTCGCAGTGCGGCCTCACCCCGCAGTACTCGGGTCTGGCCCGCCTGCAGTTCAAGTACGAGGAGAAGGGCTTCACCGTCATCGGTGTGCCCTGCAACCAGTTCGGCGGCCAGGAGCCCGGCAACGCCGACGACATCCAGACGTTCTGCGCGGCCGGCTTCGGCGTCACCTTCCCGATGCTGGAGAAGACCGAGGTCAACGGCGAGAACCGGCACCCGCTCTACAAGGAGCTGGTGAAGGTCCCGGACGCCGAGGGCGAGGCCGGTGACATCACCTGGAACTTCGAGAAGTTCCTGATCTCCCCCGCCGGCGAGGTCGTGGCCCGCTTCCGCCCGCGCACCGAGCCCGAGGCCGCCGAGGTCATCGCGGCGATCGAGGCGCAGCTCCCGGCCTAGTACCACCCGAGCCGAGGGCCGGTACGGGGCTGCGCGCGCAGCCCCGTAC